>JBDIVQ010000114.1:0-12082 GCA_039794345.1 Phycisphaerae bacterium
CCGTCTACAACTGGATGCGCGACCAACTCGTGAACCACTGGCCGGCCGCGGTGAGCGTGGATGAATCGACCGTTCCGGCGGAATACACCGTCGAGCACTTCGCGGGCCAGACGGCCTACGTCCTCATCGGCCACATCGTCTACGATGAGAACGAGCAGGCGTATTACTACGACACCCAGGCCGAGGAGTTCTACGACCTCGTTTACGATCCGGGCCGGCTCGACAACCTCGTGGGCCAGCAGATGACCTCGCAGCAGGCGGCGGCGTACGAGGCGCTGCATGATGATCTCGTGGACCGCTTCCTCGACGGCCTGGCCTCGCCGGACGTGCGCGTCATCGACCTGCCCTGCACACAGACGCTGGTGGTGAACAGCGACTTCGAGGTCGTGACCGATCCGGAACTGACGATCGGGCACGCGGACGTGGAGGGCGAAGATGAACTCGAGTACCGTGCGCTGCTGAAGTTTGACCTCACCCAGGATGTCTTGCCGCCGGGATTTCAGATCGGCGATGTAACACATGCGCAGATCGTGGTCGTCTTCGACAAGGACTCGCGAGCGTTCAACCCGAATAACCCGGATCCGGATTACATCGAGTGGGACGCCGACACGGGCCTCATTGAGGTGTTCCGCCAGACTTCGGCGTGGACGACGAATCCGTGGAGCGGGCACGCCTCGACGCCGCTGGGACGTTTCGATCCGCCGCCGCACATCATCGCGATTCCGTTCAATGGCTCACCGCAGAACCGCATCCGCGTCCTGCCGATGCCGTCGGGCAATCCGATCAGTTTCGGGCACAGCGCGGACCTGAAAAGTGTCGTGGCGAACTGGTGCAACACGCCGGGTTCCAACCACGGCGTTCTGCTCAAAGCGCACCGCCTCGATTCGGGCATCGGCGGCGACCTGCTCATCGGCGACCAGCACCTGCACTTCGCCCGCGATGCTGTACTGCGCCTGACGCTGGTGCGGGAGTGAGTCGGGGGAAGGCCGGATCATCCCTGTCGGAAGGCGCGGTCGATCTCCGGCCACCAGCGGCGGACGGTGGAGGCGTCGAAGCGCTGAGGCAGGTCTCGCAGCGCCCTCCGCTCCAGTACGAACTCGAGCACCTGCCGCGCCACTTCGCTGGGCCGCTCCATGCCGTGCGACCAATGGTCGTAGTCGGCCCACGAGAGGGTGAAGGCGAGCGTCGCGGGCGCAGCCTCGGCTCGGGCGACCTGCACGGTGAAGCGCCAGGCCGATTCGATCTCTTCTTCGCGCAGGATGTGAATCGCGGCCACCGGTTTGCTCCTCGGGAGTATAATCGAGGCTCCCGCGAAGGACGCCATGACTTTTCTGCTCGAAACCATCCGCCTCGGCCTCAAGAACCTGCGCCTGCACCTGCTGCGCTCGCTGCTGACGGCGTTCGGGATCGTGCTGGGCATCGCGTCGGTGATCGTGATGATGGCGATCACGGAAGGGTCGAAGCAGAGCGCGCTCAAGCAATTCGAAATCCTCGGCGCGCGGAACGTGATCCTGCGCTCCGTCAAGCCTCCCGAGCAGAACCAGATGGGGGGATCGAGCAGCCAGCAGACGGACATGGTGCTGTCCTACGGCCTGACGCGGCAGGACTTTCGCCGGCTGGAGGCGCAGTTCGCCGGCGACGCGGAGGTCATCGTGCCCCTCAAACTCTGCGGCGCGACGGTGACGCGCGGCTCACGGCAGATGAGCAGCCAGGCCTTCGGGACCACGCCGGACCTGCGCAAGTGCGCCAACCTGCCGCTGGCGCAGGGGCGGTACCTGACGCCGCTGGACGTCGAGACGGAGGCGTCGGTGTGCGTGATCGGGCGCACGGTGGCGGCGCAACTCTTCCCGCTCGAGGAGCCGCTGGGCAAGACGCTGCGCGTGGATGACCAGGTGTTCACGGTGGTGGGGGTGCTGGCGCCGATCGGCCTTGCCGGCGGCGCGGGCAGCGCCCTGGTCGGCCGCGACCTTAACCAGGATGTCCACCTGCCGCTGAGCACGGCGATGGCGAAGTTCGGCGACATCATCATGCGCCGCAGCGCGGGAAGCCGTGACATCGTCAACATGGAACTGAGCGAGATCTACCTCGGCATGCGGACGGTGAACGACGTGTCGCGCGGCGGGCACATGGCCGAGCGGATCATCGAGATCGGCCTGCGGCGCGGCGAGGACGTCACGGTCATCATCCCCTACGAACTCCAGGAGATGGCCAAGCGCACGGCGCGCATCTGGAGCCGCGTCATGCTCTTCATCGCCGCGATCGCTCTCGTCGTCGGCGGCACGGGCATCATGAACATCATGCTCGCTTCCGTGACGGAGCGCACCCGCGAGATCGGCATCCGGCGGGCGCTGGGCGCGACGCGGCGGCACATCACCTGGCAGTTCCTCGTCGAGACGGGTGTTCTCTCGCTCTTCGGCGGGATGATCGGCATCCTCGTCGGCGTTTTCGGGGCCGTCGCACTGGGCGCCGCGCTGCCCGAGCAATTTCCCACTCAGGTCACCGGCTGGTCGATCGCCGTGAGTTTCATCGTCGCGTGCGGGGTGGGGCTGATCTTCGGCCTCTATCCCGCGAATGTGGCCGCGAGCCAGGATCCCATCGTCGCCCTGCGCCACGACTGAGCCGGCCGGAGCGAACGTTGGGCGTCCGCGGCGGCGCGCCGCTGCGCTCCATGGCGCATATCCTCGCCCTCATGTCGGAAGTGACGCAAAGCCCGACGCCGAGCCCGCGCGACGTCGTTTTCCGCCGGCTCGCCGAACAGGCGCTCCGCTGGCCCGATCTCGACCTGCGCCCGCTCGCGGTGGATGAACTTGACGCGCGCGACCGTCGGCTGGCGCAGGCGATCTATAGCCAGGTGATCCGGCGCTGGCTGACGCTCGAGTTTCTTCTCAACACGCGGCTGGCGAGGCCGCTGCGCGAACTTGAGGCGAAGATGCAGGCGGTGCTCCTCGCGGGCGCCGCGCAGATCTTTCTCTTCGACCAGCTTCCCGACCATGCCGTGGTGAATGAATCGGTCGGCTGGGCGAAGCGGCGGATCCGCGCCAAGGCCGGCGGCCTGGTGAACGCGGTGCTTCGGCGGATGATCGACCTGCGCGGGGCGATCGTCCCGTCCCGCCCGGAAGGGGAGGTCGCCGAGGCGCTGCCCCTTTCCGACGGCCGCTGGATTCGACTCAACGAAGCCGTACTGCCCGACGATCCCGTCGAGCGCCTCGCGGTCCAGAGCAGTCATCCGGCGGATCTGCTGCGCCGCTGGCGGAGGCGGATGGCGCCGATCGAGGTCGAGCGTCTCGCCCTGCATGATCTCATCCAGGCGCCGACGACTCTCGCCGGGCTCAGCGTGCAGGACGTCGCGTCACACGGTGAACTCGAAGCGCACGCCGAAGCGGATCTGGCCGTGTGGCGCGGCGAGCCCGATCGCCTGGCGCCGTTTCTGAAGGCGCATCCGCACGTCCGCGTTCAGGACGCGGCTTCGTGCGACGCCGTTCGTTTCATTCGCGAGCAGAGCGAAGCGGCGGGTCTGATCGTGGACGCCTGCGCCGGATCGGGGACGAAGACGGCGCAACTGGCGGAGGCCTTTCCTGGGGCGATCATCGTGGCGGGGGACGCCGACGCCAGGCGCTTCGCGATGCTGCGCCGGCGGTTCGCGGACTCGCCGCGCGTGCGCGTCACGCCGCGCGAGAGTCTCATTGAGCATGCGGGGAAGGCGGATCTGATCCTGTTTGACGTTCCCTGCACCAACACGGGCACGCTGGCCCGGCGGATCGAGGCGAAGTACCGCGTGGACGAGGAACACGTCCAGTCGCTCCTAACGCTGCAGAAGCAGATCGTGGCGGATCACCTCGCGCTGCTCGCTCCCGGCGGGTTGATCGCCTACAGCACCTGCAGCCTCGAACCGGAGGAGAACGAGCAGCAGGCGCAGTGGATCTGCAAGTGGCACAATCGGCGGATCGTCGCGCAGCGGAGCCGGAGGCCGGCGGGCCTGCCGGGCGACGATCCGGGCCTTTACTCGGACGGCGGCTATGTCGCCCTGATTCGCTAGCATACCATTGCCGAAGCGCACCCCGGCCCCGGCCCGACGGAACGAAGTGCGACGACGGACGGCGACTCATGAATCTTCTCGACTTCCTCAAGCCCGAGTGCATCAAAGTTCCGCTCGTATCGAGCGCCAAGAAGGCTGTCATCGACGAGATGGTGGACCTGATCTGCTCGGTTCATCACATCGCGGACCGTGCCGCCCTCACCGAGGCCGTCTGGAGCCGCGAGCAGACGCGGACGACGGGCATCGGCCAGGGGCTGGCCATCCCGCATGGCAAGTCGGAGGTGTGCGACGATCTCATGCTCGCCATCGGCAAGCCTGCCCAGCCGATCGACTTTCAGAGCATCGACCGCCAGCCTGTGAAACTGGTGGTTCTGCTCGTCAGTCCGCCGGACCAGACGAGCCGGCACATTCAGGCGCTGGCGCGCATCAGCCGGCTCATGACGCAGGATGACTTCCGCGAGGCGGCGTACAACGCCGCGAGCGCGGAGGAGATCCATCGCCTTTTCGAGCAGTATGAGAGTTCCGCGGCTCAGAGGTGAGACGCCATGTGCAGCCGCCGCACTTTTCTGTCCCCTTTCGTTGTAGCGCTGGTGCTCATCGCCGCCGGGTGCCGGCCGCTGGAGCAGCACGGGGCTGGTTCGGCAGCCGAAGAGACGGGGCGCGAGCCGACCGCCCAAGTCGCGGATGCGGGAACGGAACGGGCGACCCCGCCCGTCGCGCCGCCTCCGACTGAAACCCCCGCCGCAGAGCCGATGGCTTTCGAGGCGCCGCGCTACGCCGAAGTGGACTGGCCGCACCTCCGCATCGACCTCAACCACAAGGTCGTCGAGATCGACGGGATGTGCGCCATCAACGCCGGCTGGCTCGAGCAGATCGTCTGCACCGCGGGCACGCGCACGCACGAATCGCTCGTAGCCACGGAGGCCAAGCCCAGCCACATTCACGCGGCCCTGCTGCTCATCGGCCTCGAACCCGGCACGCCCGGCTGGTGGAAGATCGACCCCGACGATCCCGAAGGAAAGAAGTGGGTCGTCCAGCCGCCGAACGGCTCGAAGGTGAGCATCACTTTCGAGTGGAAGGGAGCGGACGGCACCAAGCGCTCCGCGAAGGCCCGCGAATGGGTCCGCGACTTCCACACGCACGACCTGCTTCCGGAAGGCCCGTGGATCTTCGGCGGCTCCATGATGAAGCCCGACTACACCGGCGTCGTCACCTACGTCGCCGACCGCACCGGCTCCATCGCGGGACTCGTCACCTTCGGCGATGAACTCCTCGGATGGTCCGAAGTGCTCCCCGACCAGGAGGCCGTCATGGCCCCGGAGTGGGAGGCGAACACGCCCGTGATGCCCGAGCCGGGGACGCCCGTGGTGGTGCGGCTGCAGGGCAGCGAGTAGACGAACCTGCGGGGGCTATGCCGCGCCGGGCGGACACTCGCCGAAGGTTGAGCGGAGAGGCCGCAGGTACCGGTACGGCCGCGCCCTGCATCTGATGTGCAGAAGCGCCTCCTCTACTGGTGCAATGGAGGGTATTCGCCTAAAGTATGCCTCTCACGACGCGGCGGCGGTTGAGCCAATCCGACCGGCCCGTCCACACACCACTCAAAGGCCAACCAGTTTCGAGGAGGCGGGCGATGACAACGCAGAAGGCGACGAACATTCACTGGCACGAGGGCGAGGTCAGCCGCGACGAGCGGTGGAAGGCCCTCGGGCAGAAGGGCTGCGTGTTGTGGTTCACGGGCCTGTCCGGCTCGGGCAAGTCCACCATCGCCTGTGCCCTCGAATCCGCCCTCGTCAACCTCGGGCATCACTGCTACCGCCTCGACGGCGACAACATCCGCTTCGGCCTCAACAAGAACCTCGGCTTCAGCGCCGAGGACCGGGCGGAGAACATCCGCCGCATCGGCGAGGTGGCCAAGCTCTTCGCCGACGCCGGCATCATCACTCTGACCAGTTTCATCAGCCCCTACCTCCGCGACCGGCAGACCGCCCGCGAGACGTGCGAGAAGGGCGGGATGAAGTTCTTCGAGGTCTACGTCGAAACCCCGCTCGAAGTGGCCGAGGCCCGCGACCCCAAGGGTCTCTACAAGAAGGCCCGGGCCGGCGAGATCAAGGGCTTCACCGGCATCGATGATCCCTACGAAGCGCCCGAGAAGGCGGAACTGGTGCTCAACACCGCGGAGATGTCCCTCGACGAGGAAGTCATCGCGCTCGTCGATTTCCTCCGCCGGCAAGGGATGATCAGCAAGGGCTGAATCACGCCGCCTCACCCGCGACCGGATCCGAGGCCGACGCAACCGATCTTCAAGCGACCACCCGGCGATTCGTCGATAGGACCATCGCCGGGCGTTGCTTTTGGCGTCGAGAGCGGGAAGATTGGCAACCGCCGCCGGTCCCCCTGGCTCCGGCGCGGGGTCCCTTCTCTTCCGATCATCGCAGACAATCCTCGTGGAGATCGTGAGCATGAACGCAAGCGCGTGGTGGATGGCTGGTGTGGCGTGCGGCCTGTTCAGCGGCAACGCGGCCGCGGATGACGACTTCGGCTGGCTGCTCCGCGGAGAGACGCTCGAGGGCGCTCAGCCCGCGGACGAAGCGGCGGAGAGCGCGATGGAGGGCGGCGCCGGCATCGCGCCCTTCGGTGAGGCCGGCTCCTGGCGCTGGGCCATCTACGGCGGCGCTGCCGCGGACGTCAACAACGACGCCGAGCACTACAATCTCCACTTCTCCGCCGAGCACTTCCTCGCCGAGTACTTCAGCATCAACCTCGAACTCGGCGGGCTGTTCTTCGATCAGGAGCAGGACACCGGCGGGGCGAACTTCAACGTCCTCTTCCGCTGGCACTTCCTTCAGGGCGATGACTGGACGATCTACGGCGACGCCGGCGCCGGTCTCCTTCTCGCCGGCGAGGAGGTCCCGGACACAGGGACGAACTTCAACTTCACCCCCCAGGCCGGCATCGGCGGCACGCTCGACCTCGGCAGCGACGGCGCGCGACTGATGGGCGGCGTCCGCTGGCACCACATTTCCAACGCCCGCATCAAGGGCGAAGACCACAACCCCGGCCGCGACTCGGTCATGGTCTACGTGGGGGTGTCGTTTCCGTTCTGAGGCGACGACAAGTCGCATCGGGAGTGTCACGGACCCCCAATGCTCAGCGGAATCACGCGGTCCTCCGTGTGAGCCGCCGCGTAGTTGAGCGATTCCGCAATATCGGCCTCTTCAAGGTCTGGATAGGCGTCGATGATTTGAGCAACCGTCATCCCGCTCGCCACGCATCGAACGACGGTCGCGAGGGGAATGCGGAGGTTGCGGATGCACGCCATGCCGCCGAACTGCTGAGGGTCGAAGGTGATGCGGGTCCATGTCATAACATGGGAGTATAGAGCCGCGAGTTCGATCGAGCGTTCACTCCCGGGTGTTTTGTGATCGGGGGCGCGGTCCGGATGCGCAAAGAGGCCGCGCCGGATCGGCGCGGCCTCCAGTATGCTGATTCATCGCACGATCACGCCGGCGCGGTTTCCTGCGCCTTGGCCTCATCCTTGAGGACGGCCTTGCGGCTCAACTTGATGCGGCCCTGGTCGTCGATCGAAATGACTTTGACCTTGATGGTGTCGCCGAGTTTGACGACGTCGCCGACGTTCTTGACGAAGCCTTCGCCGAGCTCGGAGACGTGGCACATGCCGTCGGTGCCGGGGGCGATCTCGACGAAGCAGCCGAAGTCCTTGACGGCGACGACCTTGCCGGTGTAGACAGTGCCGACCTTGACTTCGGCGGTGAGGGCCTCGACTTCGGCCTTGGCCTGGGCCGCGGCCTCGGCGTTGGCGGTGGCGATCATCACGGTGCCGTCGTCCTCGACGTCGATCGTCGCGCCGGTGCGTTCCTGGATGGCGCGGATGGTCTTGCCGCCCGGGCCGATGAGTTTGCCGATGTTGTCCGGGCTGATGCGCAGGGTGATGATGCGCGGCGCGAAGGGGCTGATGTCCGGCCGCGGCCTGGCGATGACCTTCTCCATCTCGCCGATGAGAAAGAGCCGGCCCTGCCGCGCCTGCTCGAAGATGCGTTCGATCTGGGCGAAGTTCAGGCCGCGCGCCTTGAGGTCGAGCTGGATGCCGGTGATCCCCTCGCGCGTGCCGCAGATCTTGAAGTCCATGTCGCCGAAGAAGTCCTCCTCGCCGATGATGTCGGTGATGTAGGTCTCCTCGTTCGTGTCCTCATCCGTCACGCGGCCGATGGAAATGCCGGCGACGGTGTTCTTGATGGGCACGCCGGCGTCCATGAGGGCCAGCGTTCCGCCGCACACCGACGCCATCGAGGACGACCCGTTCGACTCGGTGATGTCCGAGACGACGCGGATCGTGTAGGGAAACTCCTCGGGATCGGGCAGCACGCCCACGAGGCTGCGCTCGGCGAGCGCGCCGTGGCCGATCTCGCGCCGCCCCGGCCCCATGATGCGCTTGGCTTCGCCGGTGCAGAAGGGCGGAAAGTTGTAGTGGAGCGTGAACTTCTTCGAGTACTCGGGAAGCAGGCCGTCGATGATCTGCTCATCCCGGCTGGTGCCGAGCGTGCAGGAGACGAGCGACTGCGTTTCGCCGCGCTGGAAGAACGCCGAGCCGTGGGTGCGCTGGAAGATGCCGACTTCCATTTCGAGGGAACGGATCTCGGTGAGGTCGCGCCCGTCGGCGCGGATGCCCTTCTTGGCCAGCAGACGCCGCGCGATCTTCTTCTCGAGCAGCCGGATGGCTTCCTTGCAGTGGGCGACCTTCTGGGCGTGGGCGACGAACTCGTTGTAGTTGCCGCTCGTCGGGGGCGGGCAGTGGTTCGCCAGGAACTCCTCGGCGAGGGCCGCGATGCGCTCGGCCCGTTCCAGTTTGCCGGGGATCTGTCTCGCGGCGGTCATCGCCTCGGTCAACTCGCGCTTGACGAGGGCGGTGATCTCTTCGGGGACGGCGACCAGTTCGCCCACGACTTTGGGCTGACCCGCCTTCTCGACGAGTTCGTTGATCAGGCCGAGCACGTCCTTGATGTGCTCGTAGCCGAACTTCATGGCGGCAATGACGTCGGGGTCGGGGACCTCGGCAGCGCCGACCTCGATCATGTTCAGGCCGTCCTTGTGGCCGGAGAGGACGAGGTCAATGTCGGAGTATTCGAGCTGGGCGCTCGTCGGGTTGATCACGAACTGGTCGTCGATGCGACCGACGCGGACCGTGGCGATCGGCCCTTCAAAGGGGCATGAACTGATCGCCAGCGCCGCCGACGCCGCCGTCCCCGCGAGCACGTCGCTGTCGTTGAGCGTGTCGTGGCTCATGACCCAGCACTGGATCTGGACCTCCTCGATGAATCCATCGGGAAAGAGTGGGCGGATCGGCCGGTCGATCAGCCGCATGGTGAGGATTTCCTTCTCGTTGGGCGCCCCTTCGCGCTTGCGGAATCCCCCCGGGAACTTGCCGGCGGCAGGGGCCTTCTCGCGGTAATCGACCGTCAGGGGGAAGAAATCCAGTCCCGGACGGGCGGGCGCGCGGACGACGGTCGCCAGCACCGTGGTTCCGCCGTACGTTGCGAGGACCGCCGCGCTCGCCTGGCGCGCGATGCGGCCGGTTTCGAGTGTGAGCGTCCGGCCGCCGATCTCGCGTTCAACTTTTGTGTAAGCCATAGTGTGCTGTGATTCCCTTCTGCGGCCATGTGCAAAGCGATGCCGTCGATCCCGGAGGATCCTTCAGCGGCAGCGTTCGCTGGCGTGGCCTTGAGTCAATCAGTGGACCCGCTCGCCCGGATCGGCCCATGACGCGAATCGCCCTCGCTTGTCCCCCGCCGCGGCAATGCGTCGCTCAGGGAGCGACAGCGGGCGGTGCCGAATGGACCGAGCGGGCAAAGGCGTCGATGGGCCGATGCTGCGGACGTTCACCAGAGAAACGCTCCCGGTTACTTGCGCAGGCCCAGTTTTTCGATGAGTTTCAGATAGCTGTCGCGATCCGTCCGCGAGAGGTAGCGGAGGAGGCGATTTCGCTTTCCGACCATCATGATCAGGCCGCGCCGGCTGTGGTGGTCGTTGCGGTGGCTCTTGAGGTGGTCGGTCAGGTCCGCGACTCGGGCCGTCAGCAGCGCGATCTGAACTTCGGGAGAGCCCGAGTCCGACTCGTGCCGACGGTGGTCGGTAATGACCCGGGTCTTGGCGGCGGGTGCGATGGACATGCAGTTTCCTCGTATCTTGCGGTGTTTCTCTCGTCTGGTGTGTATCCGGGATCATATTCCCCTCGCCGCCCGCGGGCAATGCGGGGCCCAAGGGGGCGCCGGCGCGGGGAGAAGCGAAGACGCGAGCAGCCTCCGGCGGCCGGGATCCACTCTGGAGGCCCGAGCCGGGAATCCCGGACCCCGGTCAAAACCTCCCACGCCGCGCCCTTGATCGGGTATGATCGCATGGGGGTGTGCCATGACCACAGCCGTCCATCACCGCATCGTTGCGCCGCGCGGAGCCGTCATGACCTGCAGGACCTGGCAGGCCGAAGCCGCGATGCGCATGCTCATGAACAATCTCGATCCTGCCGTCGCAGAGGATCCCGAGCACCTGATCGTCTACGGCGGGCGCGGGCAGGCGGCGCGCTCGTGGGAGGCGTATGACGCCATCGTCGCCGCGCTGAAAAACCTCGCGGCCGATGAGACGCTCCTTGTACAGTCCGGCAAGCCCGTCGGCATCGTGCGCACGCATGAAGACGCCCCGCGCGTCCTCATCGCCAACTCGAACCTCGTGCCGCACTGGGCGACGCAGAGCCACTTCGACAGCCTGTGCGCCCGCGGACTGATGATGTTCGGCCAGATGACCGCCGGCTCGTGGATCTACATCGGCACGCAGGGGATCGTGCAGGGCACCTACGAGACCTTCGCCGAGGCGGCGCGGCAGCACTTCGGCGGCACGCTTCGCGGGCGACTGTGCCTCACCGCCGGCTGCGGCGGCATGGGCGGCGCCCAGCCCCTCGCCGTCACCATGAACGAGGGCGTCTGCCTCATCGCCGACGTCGATCTCTCGCGCCTCGAACGACGCCACGAAACACGTTACCTCGATGAAATCGCCGCCGGCGTCGATGCCGCGATCGATCGCGCCGTTCACGCGGCGCAGGCCGGCGAGGCCGTGTCGATCGGCGTTGAAGAAAACGCGGCCGATCTCTACGAGACCCTCCTCGCGCGCGGCATCACGCCAGACGCCGTCACCGACCAGACTTCGGCGCACGACGTGCTCTCCTACGTCCCCTCAGGGCTGACCGTCGAGGAAGCCGCGTACCTCCGCCGGCACGATCCGCACGAGTACGAGCGACTCAGCCTCAACACCATGACGCGCCACGTCAAGGCGATGGTCGAGTTTCAACAGCGCGGCGCCGTCGTCTTCGATTACGGCAACAACATCCGCCAGCGGGCGTACGACAATGGTTTCGGGGATGCGTTTGCATTTCCCGGCTTCGTCCCCGCGTTCATCCGGCCGCAGTTCTGTCGCGGCCGCGGGCCGTTCCGCTGGGTGGCGCTCTCGGGCGAAGAGGCCGACATCCGCGCCACCGACGAGGCGATCCTCCAACTTTTCCCACACGACGAATCGCTTCACCGCTGGATCCGCATGGCGCAGCAGCGCATTGCGTTCCAGGGTCTGCCCGCGCGCATCTGCTGGCTTGGCCTGGGCGAGCGCAACAAGGCCGGCCTCGCCTTCAACGAACTCGTCGCCGCCGGCAAGGTCAAAGCCCCGATCGTCATCGGCCGCGACCACCTCGACTGCGGCTCCGTCGCCAGCCCCAACCGCGAGACGGAAGGGATGAAGGACGGCACCGACGCCGTGAGCGACTGGGCGATTCTCAACGCGCTGGTCAACACCGCGAGCGGCGCGAGTTGGGTGAGTTTCCACCACGGCGGCGGCGTAGGCATCGGCTTCTCCCAGCACGCCGGCCAAGTCATCGTCGCCGACGGCACGGAAGCGGCGGCGCGCAGGCTCAAGCGCGTCCTCACCAACGACCCGCTCATGGGCGTGATCCGCCACGTCGATGCGGGATATGACGAGGCGAAGCAGTGCGCG
>JBDIVQ010000115.1:0-11991 GCA_039794345.1 Phycisphaerae bacterium
CGCGCTTGCCCGTTCGGCATCGATCTCCGCCCAAAGCGGCGGCGATCGATGGCACCCACGCGCCTGTGATTCAAGCGGGTGCCACTGCACGCTCGCGCTGCCGCCCGGCGTCCTCACTCCAGCCGCGGGACGAGAATGATGACCAGGCGCGTGCTGCCTTCGGGGCTGAGGAGCGCTTCTTCGCCGACGGTGCGGACGCGTGGTCCTTCGGGCCCGAGGGCTGGGGGCGTGCCGCCGGGGGGAGCGGCAGTGGTCTCCGCGCCGGCCGGCGCTTCGGGCTGCGGATTGCCCGGGGCGCCTGGCTCCGTGCTCTGCGGCGGTGTCGCCGCTTCGCTTCCCGCCCCGCCGCTCCACACCACCTCCGGGCGCTCCGCGGTGATGACGACCGCCCACCGGCCGTCGAGATCGAGGGAGAGTCCGGTGGTGGGAATGAACACGCCCATGCGCTCTTCGCGCGGCGGGTCGGGGCGCAGCGGATCGCGCCGCGGCTGGTGGAACTGCACCACCAACTCGACGCGCAGGCGCTCGCGCTGCTCGTCGCCGAGAACGACGGGATAGGCGCGCATGACGAGGCGGAACTGCCCGCCGGCGAAGGGGGCCACTTCGCCCGCGACGCGAACGAACTTGGAGCCCTCGATCCGTCCGGCCGTGGCGAGCGCGCGCCACTCGGGCACGACGCCCATGTGAATGCGCTCGATGCGCGGCTCGTGGGCGAGGTCGCGGATCAGTTCGGCGAGGGCCTTGTCCTCGAGGGGGACGGCGACGAGGCGCAGCCCCTCGCTCCGCCACCACTCCAACTCCTCGGCCGACAGGCCGAGCGGCTCGGCGGAGTAGCGCGACAGGCGCGGGCCGAGCGTGCCGCGGAAGGGGCGGTCGAGGAGGCGGTGGACCTCCACGCCGCGCGTGAGATTCTCGATGAGATCGCGTCCGGCGTTGGAGGGGGGCGTCTCGGGGCGGGCCGCGGCCTGCGACCCGCGCGGCGCGCCCTGCCCGCGACGGCCGCCCGCGCACCCGGCGTTGAACACCGCCGCGGCGGCCGCAACCCAGGCGATCCACCACCAGCCGGTTGTCTTGCCCATCGCTGCTCCCGCCTCCGCTTCCCGCCGGACCGCTCGACTCGCCCGACCGACCTCCAATGATAACGGATGCCCCGGCCGGCGCTCGCCATGCTCAATGACGTCGATCGCATCCTCATTCCGCACGATCGCATCGCGGCGCGGGTGGCCGAGATCGGCCGCGCCATCGCCCGCGACCTCGACGCCCTCTCGGAGCATCCGGACGAGATTGTGCTCGTTCCAATCCTGACCGGATCGATCGTCTTCGTCGCCGATCTCATCCGCTACCTGCCGCACAAACTGCGCATCGGGCTGGTTTCCGTGTCGAGTTACCCCGGCCGGTCGATCGAGAGCAAGGGCGCGCTCATCCGCGGCGCGCTTCCTGATCGCCTCGCGGGCAAGCACGTGCTCATCATCGACGACATTCTCGACACGGGCCAGACGCTGGCGCTGGTGCGGTCGATCGTCCTCGAGCACGGCCCGTCGGACGTGCGCACCTGCGTGCTGCTGCGCAAGCAGCGCCCGGGGGCGGCCTTGATCGAGGCGGACTACGTCGGCTTTGACGTTCCCGATTGCTTCGTGGTGGGGTACGGCCTGGATTACAACGACTACTACCGCAACCTGCCCGACCTCGCGACGCTGCGGGCGGAGGCGATGCGATGACGCGGCGCCGTGCCTCCGCGGTCTGCAGCGCGGACGCTGCGCGCGGAGTTCGCGCTGCGCGGCCGCGGACGGCGCCGCGGGCGGAGTTCGCGACGGGCGAGGCTGTCGAGCCGATCGGCCGGCCCATCGACCGGCTGCGCGCGGCGCTTCCGGCGGACCTCCTCGGCGACGAGGAGATCATCATCATGTGGCTCAAGCCGCATCCGCTCTACATCGTCCTTGCATCGCTGGGAAGCCTGCTGCTCATCGCCGCGCTGACATTCGGCCTGGCGTACCTCTCGACGCTCTCGCTGCCCAAGGCCGCGTGGTCTGACCGCGACGCGTTTCTCTTCGGCGGCACCATCGCCCTCGTCCGGCTGGCGTGGCAGGCGCTGGAGTGGTGGAACCAGACCTACGTCCTCACCGACCGGCGGATCATCGCGGCCTATGGCATCCTGCGGCGCCACTTCTTCCACGCCCCGCTCGCCCAGATTCAGCACATCGCGGTGATCCAGACGATTCGCGAGCGACTCTTCGGCCTCGGCAGTCTCGCCTTCGCCACCGCGGGAAGCGATCGCTATGACGCCGCCTGGCTGAGCCTCGCACACCCCTTCAAGGTGTACCGCCAGGTCAACCGGACGATCGACCGCTACGCACGGCGGCACTGAGCCGCGGGGGCGACGCCATGCGTCAGTTCTCATCCAGAGGCTCGCGGATGGCGTTGTAGATGTAGTCGTAGCCCCGGCCGTCGCGCTCATCGCGCAGGGCGTCAACTCGCCGTCGGCCGGTCTTCGCGGTTTCAACTCCGCCGTTGTCTTCGCCGTCGAGGCCGACGGAGTACACCCAGAAGGGTCTCCCATCGTCGGCATCGGCCTGCCGAAACCGATAGACGAATGGTCGCTCCGAAACGGGATCGAGCGGCAGGTCCTGAAGAAACTCAGGCGCCAGCGCATCGAGCGAAGGGGGAAGTCGGTCATGCCGGTCTTCGTACGCTTCGATGGCGAGAAGGATGCGCGTCGCGGCCAACTTCGATTCTGTGACGTCGCGCATGCCGTTCACCGACGCGGTCGCCGCGAGCATGAGGCGGGAAAAGGCATGCCGCGAAGGGAGGTCTTCCGAGAATGCGCCGAGATCGACGGGGTGGTGCCGTCGCGCGCTGGGGGACAGTGCGGACTGCTCGATTGCCGCATCGAAGTACTTGTCGATCAGTTGAGTCGTCTCCGAGCGACTGGCGTAGCGCAACCCGAGCAGGTTGTAGATGGGTGGCTGGGTGCCACCGACGGGAAGCGTCCCGCTCGGCGCGGCAGTAAATCCGAGATACTGGTTGAACGTCTCGACGAGCAGGATGCCATTCCCCCGCCCGTTATCCGTGTGCGTCCGCTGAATCGCGTCATAGCAGAACAGGCGTTCGGACTCCCATGTCATTTCCAGCGGAGGGAGCACCGGTTGCTCGGTCAGAGAGTCGAGGATGCCCCTGCAGACCGACTCATCGAAGTGATGCTCGGTCAGGGCCAGCGCGAGTTCCTCAAGGCCCATCTCAAGGTGGCTCATTCCGGCTAGCCCGCTCACGAGCAGTGCATCAAACGACTGTACGCGAGCGAGCAGCAGCAGGTGCTGCCAGGCGCGCACGAACTGCTCCACGTCGCCCGATTCCAGCGACACACGCATCGACGCTCGCCTTGATCGCACCAGCCAATAGATGTGGCGCCCCTCGGAAAAGTCGGCGGAAATGAGGCCCGCTTCCGCGCCCGGGAACTCGGTGCGGACGAAGCGCCGCGCGGCACGCAGGTCATCCAGTTCTTCCAGTACGCCCGACTTGCGGACATGCTGCAGGTAGGCCAACTCGAACCGCAGTCGATCGCGGTCAAATGTGCCGCGCCAGACGGCTTCAAGACGTCTGGCCTGCGACGCCGCGTCTGGGTCCGTCGGCCAGTTCTCGCTCGTCGGCACGCCGATCGCGTCGAAGTGCTGCAGCGCTGCGACGAGCGCGGGCCAGCCGTTCTCACCATCGCCCTGTTGAGCCGCGCTGAGTTCGGCAAGGCGAGACGTGTAATCCACCAGTGGTCCGCTTCGGGCCGAGACGATCGCCAGCACCTTCCACACCAGCCATCCCACGAGAGGCAGCATGATCAGCAATGCGATGTAGCGCTTGCGGACTCGGCCCGCGAGCCTCGGGCGACGGCGTGTTCTGCACTGAGCGTTCTTTCTCATGATACATCAGAGGCGTGGAGTCCGAATCCGACCAGTCCCATGTGGGACGTTCGGGGACAACCAGCCCGGCGCGATCGGGTTGTGAAGGCGCAGGCAGCTATGACTGGCGATGCCCCGGCACCCGGATACTCCAGAACTGGTCAAGCGGGCGCAGTCAGGCCGCGTCCACCGCCGTCGGGGCGCACGCGAAGGACTCGAGGCGATCGCAGTTCGGATAGGCGGCGAGGAGGGCGTCTTCGAGGGCGTGGGCGCTGTCTGTGAGCCAGATCACCGTCGGCACTTCGATGCGCGCATCGACGAACTGGAGAGCCCGGGCGAGGCGGGGCGGACACGTCACCATGATGAGGTCGCCGTCGTGCCAGCGCAGCGGCAGCAGGCGGCAGTTCCAGGCGCTCTCGGGCGTGAGGTTGACGAGCGCTTCGCTGCAGCGCGGCTCGGAGGCGAGTTCGACGCGCGGGCAGAATCGCGCGTACTGCTGGGCCCACGCGTTCCAGATCGCGGACTCGCGAACACGGAAGAGTTGGGAGGCGATGCGGCCGAAGGGCTGGTAGGCGTGCTGCTGGGCGGCGAGGATGCGCACCAGATCGTCGGGCTTGAGTTCGCCGCATTCCACCAGGAGTTCGCCGATGCGCTTGAACACGGAGGGCCTTTCTTGAGGCGCGGTTGAGAGCACCCCGCGATTCGCAGAGCCTCATCGCGGGCGTGGACGCATCCCACGATTCGCTCGAAGACCCGCTCATCGTGGGCGTGCGCGCTTTGGCGAGATCGGATGTTGGAGGGGCGGTGATAACTGGGCGGTCAGGCCCCGGCGGCGGGGCGGACGGCCTGTGCGGGCTGGGCCTGCGGCTCGATGAGCGGCTGCGGCAGGACCTGGTTCCGGTAAACGCGGGCGATGCGCGGCGAAAGGCCGCACAGGAGCATGTACGGCTGCACGTTCGCCAGCCGCGCCAGCGTCGGCAGGTGATTGCCCGCCGCGGGATCGCTTCCGATGAGTTCGACGGCGGCGCCGACTGGCGCATCCACCGGCGCCACGTCGGTCAGGTCGATGGTGAGCTGGTCCATGCTCACGCGGCCGACGACGGGGGCCGCCTGCCACCCCGCGCTCGTCTGCACGCGGACCGCGGACTTGTTCGAGAGGGCGACCGGGTAGCCATCCGCGTAGCCCACGGGGACGAGGCCGATGCGCGTGCGGCGGCGGGCGCGCCACGTGCGGCCGTAGCCGACTGTCGTGCCCGGCTCGATCCACTTGGTGTGAACGAGCCGGCTGGTCCAGGTGAGGATGGGCTTGAGGTCCTCGCCCGCGGCGAGGTGGACCTGTTCCGAAAGCGCCTCGGGTCCGTAACCCGTCCACGCCAGGCCGATGCGGACCATGTCGAGATGGTGTCGCGGGTCGCGCAGGGCGGCGTGGGTCCCTGCGGCGTGAAGACGGCAGGATTCGGGGATGAGGCGGCCCATTTCGCCCACGAGCGCGCTGTACGCGGCAAGTTGCTCATCCGTGGCGCGCTCGTCGCTTTCCGCGCTCGAATAGTGGGTGAAAAAGCCGAAGAGCTGGACGGCTCGAGTCGAGGCGATGCGTTCGAGGATCTCGCGAACGTCGGCGACGTTCGCCCCGCCACGGCTCATGCCGGTGTCCACCTCGACGTGGACGGGCAGGCGGCAGCCGAAGCCGTCGGCGAGCTGGATGAGGTGGTTGAGGTGAGTGAGGTCGTGGACGACGCAGTGCATCTTGCCCGAGACGATGGCGCGGTAGATCGGTCCGGAGCGCGGGGCGTCGTGGACGGGCATGAGCACGAGCACCGGTTTGCCGATGTTGGCTCGCCAGAGTTCCTCGGCCTGCTCGAGGGTGTAGACGGCGAGGAGTTCAACGGGCAGGTGGTCCATCCATCGCGCGATGCGCGCCGCCCCGAGGCCATACGCGTCCGCCTTGATGACGCAGCAGAGTTCGCCGCCGCGGCCGATGAGGCGGCGGAGGACGGCGATGTTGTGCGCCAGGCGCTGGAGATCGACGTGGATTTCGCTGGTGGCGGACAAGGGGGCTTTCAGGCGGGAGTGCGGCGGCGGGAGTGCGGCGGACCGCACACTTGTATCGTACAGCGCGGCGTTCTATCATCAAGCATTCTCAGGGCCGCAGGCTCTCGCCCGGCCCTGCCGCCTCGACCAGGCCCGCCCCGCCGCCGAGCGTGGGACCCCGAGCCTCGTCGAGAGTAAAGACGCACAGATGACCGAACTGACTCAGACCGTCCAAACCCCATTCTCGGACCTCGGACTTCGCTCCAGCGTCTGCCGCGGCGTCGCCGAGGCCGGCTTCGAGCAGCCCACCGACATCCAGGCCCGACTCATCCCCCTCATCCTCGCCGGCAAGGATGTCCTCGGCCAGGCGCGGACGGGGACGGGCAAGACGGCCGCGTTCGGCCTGCCCCTTCTTCACCTGGGCGATCCGGAGGTTCAGGCCGAGGCCCTCATCCTCGTCCCCACCCGCGAGCTCGCCATGCAGGTGGACACCGAGATCGGCAAACTCGGCCGCTACACGCCCATCCGCTCCCAGCCGATCTACGGCGGGCAGCGGCTGCGCAGCCAGATTGCGGACTTCGAGAAGCGTCGGCCCAACCTCATCGTCGGCACCCCCGGCCGCGTCATGGACCTCCACGACCGCCGCGTCCTCTCCTACGCCAACATCAAGCGCGTCGTCCTTGACGAGGTCGATCGCATGCTCGACATCGGCTTTCGCGAGGACATCCGCAAGATTCTTGGCGGGATCAAGAGGCCGGCGCAGTTCATCTTCGTCAGCGCGACCATCACCGACGAGATCGAGACGCTGGCGCGCAAGTTCATGTCCGATCCGGAGAAGATCACGACGAGCGAAGGCGCCCTGACGGTGCGCCAGGTCGAGCAGCGCTACATCGCCGTCCAGCCGTGGGACAAGCGGGCGCTGCTCATGCACCTGCTCAAGCACGAGGAGCCGGACCTGACTCTGGTCTTCTGCCGAACGAAGGACACGGTCGATCGCCTCGCGCGGCATCTCGGCAAGCACGGCGTCGAGGTCCACTCGCTGCACGGCGACATGCCCCAGAGCAAGCGCAACGCCATCGTTCGCAAACTCCGCAGCGGACACCTGAGCGTGGTCGTGGCGTCGGACCTCGCGGCCCGCGGGCTGGACGTCTCGGGCATCTCGCACGTCATCAACTACGACCTGCCTGAGGATCCCGAGGTCTACATCCACCGCATCGGCCGAACCGCCCGCGCGGGCAAGAGCGGCATCGCGTGGAGTTTCGTCGCGCCCGACCAGGGCAAACTGCTCACCGCCATCGAGATGCTCGCGAACGTGGAGATCGCGGAACTGTTGTACCCCGACTTCGTGCCCGGCCCGGTGCCGGAGGACAAGCGGGCGGAGATGCCCAAGGCGCCCAGGGCGGAGGGCGCGCCGGCAGGCCGCGCCGCCGGTCCGGAGCCGGTGTGGCAGAATGATGAGGCCGAGATCGACGCCGAGAAGTTCCCCGGCGGCGTCGTCCCCAGCGGACCGCCCCGCCGCCGGCTCGGCGGACGCATGAAAACGCGACGCGGGCGCTAGCCAGCGCCGCCTGCGGCTTCGCGATTCCCGGCGATACCATCACCTCATGCACACCTTCGGCCGCGAGGACATTCGTGAGGCGCTGCGCCGAGCGCGGCCCGTCGTCGCGATTGAAACCGCGGTGCTCACCCATGGCCTGCCCCGGCCGACCAATCTCGAAGCGATCCGCGACATGGAGCAGGCGGTGCGCGGCGAGGGCGCCGTTCCCGCCACGATCGGCATCCTCGACGGCCGACTCATCGTCGGCCTCAGTGAAACTCAACTCGAACGACTCGCCGGCTCTCGGGAGGCGCAGAAGGCGTCCGCGCGCGACCTCGCCGCCGTGCTGGCGCGCGGCGGCTCTGCGGGCCTGACCGTCGCGGGAACCCTCGCCGTCTGCCGCACCCTCGGCCTGCGCGTCTTCGCGACCGGCGGCATCGGCGGCGTCCATCGCGGCTGGCGGGAGAGGTTCGACGTTTCCGCCGACCTGCGCGCCCTCGCCGGCGCACCCTGCTGCGTCGTGTGCAGCGGGGCCAAGGCAATTCTCGACCTGCCCGCCACGCTCGAACATCTCGACACCCTCAGCGTGCCGGTGCTCGGCTACCGCACCGATCACTTCCCGCAGTTCTGGTCGCGCGGCTCGGAGGCGCTGCGCGTGGCGCAGCGCGTCGAGAGCGCCGCCGAGGCGGCGCGATTCTGCCGCCTGCACTGGCTGGATCTGCGCCTTTCGACGGCGGTCGTCCTTGCCAACCCTGTGCCCGAGGAGGAAGCGCTGGCGCAGGCGGAGATGGAGAGGGCCGTGGCACAGGCCGTGCAGCAGGCGGAGGCGGCGGACGTGCGCGGCCCCGCCGTGACGCCCTTCCTTCTCGACGCTGTGGCGCAGATCACCCAGGGTCGTTCGCAGCGCGCCAACCTTGCCCTCCTCCGCGCCAACGCCTCCCTTGCAGCCCAGGTCGCGGTGGAATTGGCCGGCTGATCGAGGCGATCGCGTCTTCGTCATTCATGGCTGGATCGGTCCCCCGCGCACGCGTGGGGCGAACTCTCCGCGGGCATGATGACGAAAACGCGATCGTCCCGGGGAGGGGTGCCGCGCGCTTCTGCTATCATCCGGATGCGGATCGGGCCGGAGTCGGCCCGGCCGCGGCTGCGGGGCGCCTTGCCCCGATTGGACTTGAGAGGAGTGGTTCATGCGTTCGATGAAACGGATCGTGGCCCCGGGCTGCATGATCGCCCTGCTGCTGGTGGTCCTTGCCCAACTCGCCGCCAGCGCCGGGGACCGGTTTGATGCGCTCGCCTGGTTCGATCCGATTCAGGATGTCCTCATCGAGGTCCGGCGGAGTTACGTCGAGGAACTCGACGAGGCCAAACTCAAGGATCTGCAGCGCGCCGCGATCGACGGCATGCTCAAGGAACTCGGCGACCCCTACACCAACTACATCCCCCTCCAGGAGCAGGGCGACTTCGACAAGAACGTCCGCGGCCGCTATGTCGGCATCGGCGCCTCCGTCGAGATTCGCGACGGCTGGATCACCATCGTCAGCCCCATGGCCGGCTCGCCCGCGCTCCAGGCCGGCATTCAGGCCGGCGATCAGATCCGCGCCATCGACGGCGTCTCGACCGAGGGCAAGGACATCGACGACTCCATCAACCGCCTCATGGGCGAGCCGAACACCACGGTCACCGTCACCATCCACCGCGAAGGCGCGCCCGAGGATGAGACGATCGACATCGTCGTGACGCGCGGCCACATTCAGGTCTCGACCGTCGAGGGCGTCCATCGCGTCGGCGAAGGCTGGGACTACTGGCTCGATCCGCACAACAGGCTCGCCTACGTGCGCGTGCGGCAGTTCACCGAGACGACCTCCGCTGACCTTTTCCGCGCGACGAAGCAACTCGTGGATGCGGGGCTGCGCGGCCTCGTTCTCGACCTGCGGTTCAACCCGGGCGGCTCGCTTCAGGCGGCGATCGAGATCAGCGACATGTTCGTCCCCGAGGGCGTCATCGTCTCGGTCAAGGGTCGCGGCCGCGAGCAGGAGTACGCCGCCCAGGCGCCCGGAACGCTCTCGGACTTCCCCATGGTCGTCCTCGTCAACAGCCAGTCCGCCTCGGCGAGCGAGATCGTCGCCGGCGCGCTGCAGGAGGACGATCGGGCCATCGTCGTCGGCACGCGCACCTTCGGCAAGGGCCTCGTGCAGGACGTCCGCGCCCTGCGCAGCGGAGAAGGGCAGCTGAAGATCACCACCGCCGCGTACTACCTCCCTTCCGGCCGCAACATCCACAAGTGGCCGGACTCGAAGACCTGGGGCGTCGATCCCGACTCCGGATTCTTCGTCCCCATGACCAACGACCAGATCGTCGCCATGCTTGAAATCCGCAACGACCTCGCCGTCATCCGCAAGGACAACGGCGCGGGGCAGTGGAACGATCCGCAGTGGATCGAAGAGCGCCTCAACGACCCGCAACTCAGCGCGGCCGTCAAGGCCCTGCGCCTCCGACTCGAGAGCGGGCAGTGGCAGCCCACCGGGCAGGAGATGAACCCCGATGACGAACTGGTCAAGGAGATGCGGCTCGTCGAGCGCCAGCGCGAGTTCCTCATCGAGCAACTCGAGCAGGTCGAGGAGCGCCTCAGCAGCCTGGCGTCCTTCATCCCCGCCGAGGATCAGGAGCCCGTGGACCTCATCCCCGACGACGCCGAGATCGCCGGCGGAACGGTGGAGGTGCGCGACGCGAGCGGCAAGGTCGTCGCCGTCCTCACCATCGCCGAGGCGGCCGCCCTTGAACCCTCCCTGCGGCAGGCGGGGCTGACCCCCGCGCCGCAGAACGCGCCGGAGAATTGATCTTGACGCTCCTGAGTCGCCCCACGATTCGCAGAGCCTCATCGCGGGCGCGGGCGCACCGGGCGATTCGCCCGGCGACGCGGTCATCGTGGACCTGAGGTGCAGCGGCGATGCGCGCGAAGGATGCGACTGCTGGCGAGACCACCGTCCTCGGCATCGAGACGAGTTGCGATGAGACGGCCGCGGCTGTCGTACGCGGAGGCCGGAGCGTGCTCAGCAACGTCGTCGCCACGCAGGAGGAACTCCACGAGGAGTACGGCGGCGTCGTGCCCGAGATCGCCAGCCGGGCGCACCTCGAGCGCATCCACCCCGTCGTCCGCCGCGCCCTCGAGGCCGCCGGCGCCGGACGCGAGGAGATTGACGCCGTCGCCGTCGGGCATCGCCCGGGGCTGATCGGCTCGCTGCTCGTGGGCGTCGCCGCCGCCAAGGCGCTGGCGTGGGCATGGGGCAAGCCCATCATCGGCGTCGATCACATCGTCGCCCACCTCCACGCCGCTTCGCTCGGCGCCGAAGCGCTCCCCGAGTTTCCCGCCATCGGCCTGGTCGTCTCCGGCGGACATTCGAACCTGTTTGCGATGCGCTCGCCGCTGGAGGTCGAATGCATCGGCCGCACGATCGACGACGCCGTCGGCGAGGCGTACGACAAGGCGGCGATGATCCTCGGCCTTGGCTTTCCCGGCGGGCCGCGCGTCGATCTCCGGGCGCAGCGAGGCGACGATCGGGCGCACGAGTTTCCCATCTCGCGCCTTGAGCCGGCCAGCCTCGACTTCTCCTTCTCCGGCCTCAAGACGGCGCTGCTCTACGCCGTGCGCGGTACGCCGACGGGGCGAGGCGCCGGCGCAACCTTCGAGCGCGACGCCTCGCACCTGAGCGAGTCGCAGATTGATGATTGCTGCGCCTCGTTCCAGCGCGCCGCCGTCGCCGCGCTGATCCTCAAACTCGAGCGCGCCGTCAAGCAGCGGCGCGAATCATCCGGGGAGTCGATCCGCTCCATCATCATCGGCGGCGGCGTGAGCGCCAACACCCGCCTGCGAGCCGAGGCGCGCTCCCTCGCCGACCGCCTCGGCGTCCGCCTGCACCTGCCCGCCCCGGCCTACTGCCTCGACAACGCGGCAATGATCGCCGGCCTCGGCGGCCTGCGCCTCCAGGCGGGCCAGGTCGATGACCTGAGCCTCTCGGCCAGCCCGGCCTCCGCCCTTACAGCCGCCGAAAGCGACCAATCCGGGCGCGATTCCGGAAAAGTCCCTTGACAAGGGGACAAAAATCAGGATAATCAAAAGCGTGTTTCGCGGCCACAACTGCTCTTCATCCCAGCCCCTCATGCCCAACTACTCCGCCGGCTGGCCGAGCGGCGACCCCTACGTCTGGGAGGCGGCGAACGCCAACATTATCATCGACGGGCCGACGGGCGACGACTACGTCCTCTTCGGCTATGCCCTCGCCTGCAACGGCAACACGAACAAGGGAACGGGTGAAGGCCGTGACTCTCGCGCCGACCTGATCGTCGGCGCGCCGCGGGGGAAGAGTTGCACCAACATCCCCGTTGATCTTCGAGAAGATCGCGGCTTCGCGTATCTCTTTCGCTACAGCGGCAGCATGAGCGTCGGGGAGAATGGCGGTCATGAGACCTGGACGGCCAGCAGCGCTGCGTACTACTACCAGATCTTCTGCGACGACGATTACGCCAAGGGTTCACCCT
>JBDIVQ010000116.1:0-11835 GCA_039794345.1 Phycisphaerae bacterium
GCGTCGGGCGAGAGGGAGTTACACGGCATTGCGCTGGCGCGGCGTGTCCGATCGTGCAAGCGCGAGCGAGAGTCCTTGCCGTTCGCACTGCACTCTCGCCCAAAGCGGCGAGCGTGCAGTGGCACCCATTTGATTCACGGCCGCACGCCTCCCCTGCTCGTCGCACTGCACTCTCGCCCGGAGCGGCGAGTGTGCAGCGGCAGACGGTGCACCTGAAGTGAGAGTGCTCTAACGTTCGATGTGGCGTACAAACGCTTCGAACTCTTCGAGCGTTCCGAAGGAAAGGATGACCTGGCCCGATGTCCGGGATGCCCCCTGCCGGATGCGCGCCGGCAGGCGCAGCGCCCGCGAGATGCGTTCTTCAAGTGCTGTAATGTGATCGGGATTCGTGTGGATGCCGCGACGCGTCGGAGATGGCGCCCCCGCCGTCGAGAGGATCGACTCCACTTCGCGCTCCAGTCGGCGGACCGACCAGCTGTGGCGGACCGCTGACTGCGCCATGGTTCGGCGCAATGCCGCATCAGTGAGACTGAGCAGCGCCTTGGCGTGGCCCTGGCTGAGGCGGCCGGCGCGCACCTCTCCCTTCGTCTCGCCGTCCAGCGCGTTGAGGCGGATCGTGTTCGCCACGCTCGAGCGATCCATCCCGACGCGCTCGGCGATCTGTGAGTGCGTCAGACCGAACTGGGTCATGAGCATCTGAAACGCCTCGGCGCGCTCGATCGGGTCCAGGTCCTCGCGCTGGAGGTTTTCGACGAGCGCCCACTCGGCAGCCCCGGCATCGTCGAGATCACACTCGATGGCTGGAAGTTCTTTCAGACCAGCAAGTTGCGCCGATCGCCAGCGTCGCTCGCCCGCAATGATTTCATAACCGGATCCGAGTTTGTTGGCGCGCACCAGGATCGGCTGCATCACCCCGGCCTGCCGGATCGAGGCGGCGAGGGCTTCGAGGCGGGTCAAGTCGATCTGTTTGCGCGGCTGAAAGCGGTTGGGCTCGATCTGATCCACGGGGATGGAGCGGATCCGACCCCCCTGCTCATTCGCGACCTCTCGCACTGCGGAGTTCGTGGCCGGTCGATCGGCCGAGTTGACCGCGGGCGGAGGCGCGGAGTCCGATGCCGGCGGAGTGATGCGAACCGGCTGATTCATCAGGCTGGCCAGACCACGCCCAAGACGCCGGCGCTGCTTGACGCTGGTGTTCGCTTCGACCATCCCTGGCCCTTTCACACTGGTTTTTCGGGGGTTTTGGTTGCTGGACGATGCCGGGGTGCCGTTTCGACTGGTCCTGCGGCACCTGGTTTGATTGGACGCTAGGGGCCTTTTGCCGGCGAGACAAGATGTTCCACGTGGAACATCTGCGGATTTCGCCCGTCCCATGCCAGCTGCCCTGACCATGGGTCGCTGTTGACCGCCTGTTCCACGTGGAACACCTGCTGCCGGCGCGGCGCGAGCGGGTTCAAGGCCGCCTCTGCAAACGCCGATGGCAGGAGGAGATCGTGCGATGCGATCTCAACCCGGCGGCCCACACAATGTCATACGACGCCAAACTCTCGAACGACCGCGATGTACTCCTCGGCCGCATCCGGGAGATGGAGTCGCAGATTGGCCGTCTTGAAGCCGATCTCGACCGCACCAGCCGCCTCGCCACGCTCGGCATCCTCGCCGGCATGATCGCTCACGAGTTCAACAACCTCCTGACACCGGTCCTCAGTTACTCTCAACTCGCACTCGCCTCGCCCGATGATCGGGACCTCGTCACCAAAGCCCTCAACCGGACCGTTGATGGCGCCCAGCAACTCTCCCGGATCGCCTCTGCCATCCTCGGATTCCTCCGCGACGATGACCAGCTGGCCGAGGCCGATGTCAATCGGGTCATCGACCTCACCTTCGAGTGCATGGCCAAGGATCCGCAGAAGGCGGGCGTTTCCGTCATTCGCCGCGTTCCAGAAGGGGTCCGCGCCGCCATCCGTCCCATCTGCCTTCAGCAGGTGCTGCTCAACCTCTTCCTCAACGCGATCGAGGCGATGCGCGGCAGCGGGGGAGAACTTCGCATCTCCGCGGCTGTGGAGTCGGGGGGTTACATCCGCCTCGCCGTCGCCGACACCGGCTGCGGCATGTCCAGGGAGATGATCGAGCACGCGTTCCGCCCGCTCTCCGCTCGCACCCGCGATGCGGGAGACTCTGAGGCTCCGGCGGCGGGGGACCGGTCGATCCCGAGACGCGGCCATGGCCTGGGCCTGGCGATCTGCAAGCGCCTCATCGAGGAGGTCGGTGGTTCGATTCGGATCGACAGCCGGGTGGGGGAGGGAACGACATTCTCGATTCGCGTTCCCGCAGCGCAGCAGAGCCAGTCGCGCCGCTCCGCCTGAGGCGATGCGCCGCAGGCGCAAGATAGCATTAGCATCTTAGTTGTACTTGGTTTCCGGTTCCGGGCGCGGGGGAGTCCGCGGCACAGGCGCGGTTCCTGGCGGCAGTGGCGTCCGGCGGGAGGGGGTGATCGGCCCTGCCGGCATATCGGGCCGGTGGGTGGCGCGATGCGCGCACAGACACTTGTCTCTGCCGCTGCGCCGGGTTAGTGGGTGGGGGGGGCTGGTGCGGCTCGTGGGATGCCGCGTCCTTGCTCGCGCTTCGGGCTGGGTTGGCCCTTCGCGCCTCGAGCGCCTCTTCATGGCGATGACTCTCGTCTCCGTCAGCGCGTCCGAGTGGTCGAAGGGCACGCGATTCGCCGCATCGCCGCGGGGACGATTGTCCGGGTGGCCGCTATGCTCTTGCTCCGCATGGCCGAGCCGCACGAGTGCCAGATCGAACTCTCCATCATCGCGCCGGCGCACAACGAAGAAGAGAACGTCGGTCCGCTTGTCGAGGAGATTCACGCGGCGCTCGCCGGGCTTGCCGGCCGCTTCGAGGCGATCATCGTCGATGACGGCTCAACGGACGGCACGCTCGAGCGGCTGACGGCGCTGATGATGCAGCGGCGCTGGCTGCGCGTCGTGCGCATGCTCGACACGCCGCCTGGACGCGGGCACGGGCAGTCGGCCGCCTTCCACGCCGGACTGCGCTACGCGCGGGGCGAGATCGTCGCGCTGCTCGACGCCGACCTCCAGAACGACCCCGCCGACCTCCCGCGCATCATCGAGATCATGCGCCGCACCGGGGCCGACCTCGTGCAGGGCGACCGCTCGGCGAATCGGCGCGACACGGCGGGGCGGCGCGCGGCGAGTTGGGTCGGGCGCTCCTTCCGGCGGCTTCTCCTCGCCGACTCCATCCGCGACACCGGCTGCTCGCTGCGCGTCATGCGCCGCGAGGTCGCCCTCGCTCTTCCCCTCGAATTCCAGGGCATGCACCGCTTCATTCCCCTCACGGCGCGACAACTCGGCTACACCGTCGTCGAGACGCCCGTTTCGCACCGGGCCCGAACCGCGGGCGCCGCGAAGTACGGCGTTTTCAACCGGGCGCTGCCGGGTCTGCTCGACTGCCTCGCCGTGCGCTGGATGCACCGGCGACGAAGGCCGACTCGGGCCAGCGAAATCGCACGCGAGGGCGCCGACCCGTAAACCGCAGGGTGGAACCAGGCCGAAGCGAACCCGAGCGAGCGAGGATCGCCGCGACGAAATGCGCCTCGAGACATCCATCCCTGCCTGCGGGGGCGCCGGCCCGGTTGTCGGCGCGGAGAGCGGGCGTCGCGGCGCTGAGCGTCCTTGATCGCGCTGCGGGCTCCGGCTGCGTTACGAGATGAAGCGGATCGTCGCGGGATAGCGCACGTATTCGCCGCCGTTGGCGCGGACGGCCATGACGATCGACGCGATGATCTGGAGCAGCAGCACCATCGGCACGAGCACGAACCCCACGCACACGGTCATCAGCACGGCCGCGATGATCGCGTAGATGATGATGGAGATCTGGAAGTTGATCGCCTCGCGGCCATGGTCGTCGATGAAGGGAGAGGTCTTGCGCTTCATCAGCCAGAGAATGAGCGGCGCGATGATCGAAGCCGTGGGGAGGATGAACCCGGCCAGGCCGGAGAGGTGCAGAAACGTCGCCCAGAGGCGGTCATTCTCCGTCGCGCGCTCCTCGTAGGCCCGGAAGCGTCCGGCGTTCGTGCCCGCGGCGTTCACATCGTTGAAGTTCATGGCTACGCCGTCCATCGAAGTCGTCTCCCGCCTGTTGTTGGGGGGCGGGGCGGTCGGATTGCAGCCGGCCGCGCTGGCGGCGGACTTCAGGGCATTCTACCCTTGCCCCACATGGCGCAGGATGGAGCCAGTGCGGGTCGGGGCGGAAGCGGCGGACTGCTGCTGGTCATCTCCGGACCCTCCGGCGTGGGCAAGACGACGATCACCCGCCAGGTCGTTGATCGACTCGGGGCGGTGTTCAGCGTCTCCGCCACGACGCGCCCCCCGACCGCGGCGGACACGCCGGGGGTGGACTACCACTTTGTGAGCGAGGCGGAGTTTGAGCGGATGATCGCCGCGGGCGACCTGCTCGAGTACGCAAGAGTCTTCGGCAAATACGCTTACGGCACGCCGCGAAAGCCCGTTGAGCAGGCCCTGGCGCAGGGGCGGGTGGTCCTGCTGGAGATTGACGTGCAGGGGGCGTTGCAGGTGAGATCGAACCTGCCCGGGGCGCTGCTGGTCTTCATTCTGCCGCCGGACGACGCGACCCTGCTGGAGCGGCTGAGAAAGCGGGGGAGGGAGGGGGAGGAGGAGATCTCTCGCCGCTTCGCCGAGGCCAAGCGGGAGATCGCCACGGCCGAGCAGAGCGGGGCCTACGACCTCTTCCTGGTGAACGAGGAGGTCGAAAAAAGTGTGGCTGAAGTGTGTTTTGCGGCAAGGAAGCGCTTGCAGGGAGGCGTCAGGTAGGGTACATTCTCTAGACCGGAAGTCCGGCTGACCGGAACCAGACGCTGGAGGACGCGCCCATGAGGCCCTTTCGCCCCGCCGCCCGCAAGGGCTTCACCCTCATCGAACTGCTCGTGGTGATCTCGATCATCGCCCTGCTGATCGGCCTGCTGCTGCCGGCGCTGCAACAGGCGCGAGAGTTCGGCCGGGCAACTGCATGCCTCTCCAACCTTCGCCAGATCGGCTTCGCGGCGACGGCGTACATCAACGACAACAATCTCGTGCCGCGCGAGGCGGCGAGCATCCCGGGCAGAGACATCGCCTGGGCGCTCGCCTTCCGGCCATACTTCTCGAGCATCAAGGATGACCGCTTCGAGTCAGTCCCGATGTACCGCTGTCCCGATCATCCCAACAAGGCGCACTGGCTTCACTTCGTGATCAACGCCTTCAACTTCACCCGGCCCGGCCAGGTCTACGGCGACCGGCGCGAGGAACACAAGCCCAATCTCATTTTCTTTCCGAGCCAGACGATCTACATGGCCGACTTCACCGACGACTCGCAGAACATCCTGGTGAACGCATGGTACCCGCGTGGTCAGAACACCCACGAGAACGACGTCGTAATCTGGTACGACATCTGGGCTGCCGTTCATGTCCAGCGGCCGATTGAAGGACAACAGAACGGTCTGCGCCTCGAACCGCGACGGCACGTCGGCGGGAGCAACGCCCTCTACCTCGATGGCCACGCTGAAAGACTTCACGAGGATGACATGCAGAACCTCGACAACTGGGATGACCGGACGTACTTGATAGGCAACGTCCGTGATGATCAGCGGAACCTATATCGGTAGCGGAAACGCGATCCGTGCGAGAGCGCAAGCGGCTAGGTCAGGTCGCGACCTGACTGGGCGTGCATGTGCCGCTGGTTACGCAGAGGGCGTCACCTCGGGACACGAACGGTCGGACATCGTTCAAGTCAACATCCTGCAGGTGAGTGTCTGGTCTTGACCTGACCGACGCTCTCACACACTCGCCGCGACCGCTTCCTTGCCTGGCTTCTTCTCCGCCGCGTCCTTCTCGACCTTGCCGTAGGTCCGCGCCTTGGGCTGGGCGAGGCCCATGGTGATGTCCTCGTAGCGGATGCTCGGGCGGCCGGTGCTCGCGTCCCACTCGGCCACCGTCGTCTTGAGGAACCGCTCATCATCGCGCTCGGGGTAGTCGGTGCGGTAGTGCGCGCCGCGGCTCTCCTTGCGCATCAGACCGCCGAGGAGGATCACTTCGGCGAGTTTGAGCATGTCACCGACGGCCCGCGCGAAACTGAGATTCTGGTTCGTCCACAGGCCGTGATCGGCGAGGCTGATGCGCGAGTAGCGGTCCTGGAGTTCGTGCAGCACCGACATCGCCTGCGTCATGCGGGCCTCGGTCTTGACGACGGTCGAGGCGGCGGTCATTTCCGCGCCCATCTCGTGCGCAATGACGTAGGGGTTCTCAGGCCCGCTCGCGTCGATGAGGTTCTGCATCTTGCGCGTCTCGGACTCCACGGCGTCATCGAAGACGTTGGCGGGCAGATCGGCCGAGGCGACGGACAGGCCGCGCACGCGCTCGGCGATGCCCTTGCCGGCAAAGAGGCCGTCGAAGGTGCATGAGAGCAGTGCGTTGGCGCCGAGGCGCGTAGCGCCGTGGTACTGGTAGTTCACTTCGCCCAGGGCGTACAAGCCCTCGATGTTGGTCATCATCGTGTCGGGCGCGCCGTAGACCATGCCCCTGCCGTCGGCCTTGGCGGTGTAGGTCGCCCACATCCCGCCCATCGTGTAATGCACGGCCGGGAAGATCTTCATGGGCAGTTCGCAGGGATCGTCGCCGACGAACTTGCGGTAGATGTCGAGGATGCCGCCGAGTTTGGTTTCGAGGTACTCGCGCGGCTTGTGGGTGAGGTCGAGGTAGACCATGTTCCCCCCGCCCACGCCCAGGCCGAGGTTCACGCAGACGTCGAAGATCTCGCGCGTGGCGATGTCGCGCGGCACGAGGTTGCCGTACTTGGGATACTTCTCTTCGAGGAAGTACCAGCGCTCGGCTTCGGGGATCTGGCGCGGATCGCGGCTGTCGCCGGCCTTGCGCGGCACCCAGACGCGGCCGCCCTCGCCGCGGGCGGACTCGGACATGAGGCGGCACTTGTCAGCGCCGGGGATGGCGGTGGGGTGAACCTGGATGAACTCGCCGTTGGCGTACCACGCGCCGGCCTGGTAGCAGCGGCTCGCCGCGCCGCCGGTGCAGACGATGGAGTTGGTTGACTGGCCGAAGATCAGCCCGTTGCCGCCCGTGCACATCACCACCGCATCGCCGCGGAAGGCGCGGATCTGCATGGTGCGCATGTCCTGCGCCACGCAGCCGACGCACACGCCGTTGTCATCGAGAATCGGCCAGAGAAACTCCCAGAATTCATACTTGGTGACCTTGCCCTCGGCCTCGGCGCGGCGGGTCTGCTCGTCGAGGGCGTAGAGCAATTGCTGGCCGGTGGTGGCGCCGGCGAAGAAGGTGCGCTTGAAGAGCGAGCCGCCGAAGAGCCGCAGGTCGCGGTTGCCCTCGGGAGTGCGGTTGAAGGGCACGCCCATGCGGTCGAAGAGGTCGATGATGCGCGGCGCCCAGTGGGTCATTTCGTAGACGGGGGGCTGGTGGGCGAGGTAGTCGCCGCCGTAGAGCGTCTCCTCCATGTGGATCCATTCGCTGAATCCCTGCTGGCGCGCGACCTCGTTGCAGGCGTTGATGCCGCCCTGGGCGCAGACGGAGTGCGATCGCTTGACGGGGACCATGGAGATGAGATCGACGGCGATGTCCTCTTCGGCGAGTTTGATCGCGGCCGCAAGCCCGGCGAGTCCGCCGCCGACCACGATGACGCGTTTCCTGGGAATCATGCTCTCTCAGTCCTTGCGTGAATTGATCCCGCGGGGCAGATCAGTGTCCCGGTTCAACAGGCGGAGTCGAAGTCGATTCGCTGACGGCCGGCGCGCCGTGCCCGGCCTGCATGGCGGTCTCGATGGCGCGGGCCTTGTCGATGTCGAGCGCTGAAAAGCCGACGACGGCCGCCACACCGGCAAGAGCCAGCGCCACGCCCAGCGCTGCGCAGACGTAGCCCCAGCGTTTCTGCGCCTCGACGCTGATGGTCAGGCCCCAGGTGATCGCCGCGGTCCACAGGCCGTTGGCGAAGTGAAAGACCAGCGCGCTGACGCAGACGAGATAGAAGAGGGCCATGAGCAGGCCGAGTCCGCCCTGCTGGAAGTGCGCGGCCGTGCTCGATGCGGCATGTTCGCCCTCGAAGGCCGGCATCAGTCCGCCATACGTCCACCCGAAGCGCAGCGAGGTGATGTGCAGGAAGATGAAGAGCAGGCCGATGTAGCCGCTGAGCCGCTGGAGGGAGTAGCGCCAGTTGTCCTGATAGTTGTAGGCCTTGACGTTGCCCTTGCCGGTGGTGGCGTAGTAGATGCCCAGCAGGGCGTGGAAGGCGATAGGAACGAAGAGCACGCCCCACTCCATGAGTTGCAACGCGGGGAGGTTGTGAATGAAGTTGACTTCGTGCTGAAAGGTCTCGACGCCGGCGTCGCCATGCCGGCTCTTTCCCAGCACGCGCCCCCACATGATCGAGGAGTTGGTCGTGAGGTGGAAGAGGAGAAACACGCCGATGGGCGCGACGCCGCTGAGCGAGTGCAGTCGGCGAAGCAGGAAGTAGTGCCGATCCATGAATCCGGCGGATGGTTCAGACACGGCAGAGCGCCTTTCCAGCGTAGGACCACGTTGCGGTTCGCCCCCCCGGGCGGTCGCCCCCGGCCGGAGCGCGCCATTATACGGCCAGGTCGGGGCGTCTCAGGCAGGGGGGAATCCCCGAAGCCGCACCGGACCCTACGGCCGAGCGCCGCCGCCGCGCGGCGAGCGGCCGGCGCCTGGACCCGCCCCCGAGAGCGCCTGCGCCACGCGCACGTACTGCATGCGCAGTTCGTAGAGGACGCCGGCGAGCTGCTTGGCCTCGTCCACGCTCAGGTTGCCCTTGGTTTTGGTTTCGAGGACGCCGAGGAGGTCGATCTGGTGGCGGGCCGCTTCGAGATCGACCATCGGGCGGTTGGTCTGGGGATCGACGTAGCCGCCCATGTAGAGCAGCGCCTGCGTCGCCATCATGCCCATGAGGGTGTCCCAGTTGGCGGGGGGGAGTTGGCCGTGGGCGCCCGCCGCGCCGGGGCCGCCGCCGGCTTTCGACTGGGCCTTTTCCTGCTCGATGGCGGCGAGGCGCTCCTTCTCCGCCTGCGCCTGGCTCTTCCAGTCGCTGTCGATCTGAATCTTCGGCTGCTCGCCCTGGTCTGCCATGCGATCACGTTCCTTGCTGCGTTCGGCGGTTGGAAGTTGTTCCCTAAGAGGCAGTATAGGCGTGTGCGCTGCGCCCTCACCCCCGTGGAACGAGGCGCTCGACGACGCGGATGAGCAGGCTCAGAGCCACGGCCATGAGAGCGGCGGGGACAGCGCCGAGGAGAGTGAGTCGCGAGTCGTTGCGCGCAAGGCCTCGCGCGATGAAATCGCCCAGCCCGCCGGCGCCAATGTAGGTTGAAAGGGTGGCGATGCCGACCGTCAGCACCACGGCGGCGCGGATGCCGGCGATGATCACCGGCGCCGCGAGGGGAAACTCGACCATCCGCAACCGTTGGCGCGGCGAGAAGCCCTGACCGTCCGCGGCCTCAATGACCTGGCGCGGCACTTCGCGCAGACCCGTAAAGGTGTTGAGCACGATGGGCAGCAGCGCATTGGGAACCAGCGCCGTCAGGTGCGGAAAGAGGCCGATGTCCTGAAAGACGTATCCGATCGAGCGGCGCAGTTCGAGCACGTTGCGATCGAGCACGCTTACGCCGTCCACCTCGATGCGGCCGCGGCTCGGCTCGATGAGGCGGTTGATCATCTTGAGCGTCGTCGTCTTGCCGCAGCCCGAAGCGCCGAGCAACACGAGCGTCTCGCCGTCGCCGACCTCGAGGCTCACGTTGCGCACCGCGAACGTCGCGCCTCCGTCAAACGACTTGGCCGATCTGGAAAGCAATATCACGCGCACGGCCTCCGTGGGTCGCGACTGGTGCGGCACGCCGATGGGTTGTGCGGTTACGTGTTCATAGGCACTCCGCCCCGACGAAACCGCCCGGAATCGAGGGCGCGTCGCGAACCATTCCGCAAGCCGCGGCGGCGCGCGGGTCGATGCTTGCCGGAGCGGCGTTCCGGCTGCGGGTCGCAGCCGCCCCTCGCGGCGCGTACGATCACGCCTCCGGATTTCCCGGGAGTCTGGCCATGCTCGAACTGAAGAATCGTGGTGGATGGATGCTGGCCGGTGCGCTCGCGCTGCTGCTGGCCGGCTGCGCCGGCAAGCCCGACAGCCTGGCGGCCCGGCCCGAGCGGCCCCGCGCCAGCCGCACCCTGAACGTTGCGGAGTTTCACGGCGCGGCGACGCCCTCCGCCGTCGGCTCGGCGGCCGACGATGCGCCGGCGCCGTCTTTCGCTTCGGCGGAGCCGGCGGCCGAGGGGGGCGGCAGCGCCGCTTCGCCCTCCGGTGAGGCATCCTCCGCGGAGGCGCCCCCGAGCGGCGCCGCGCCCAGCGAGCCGCCCACCTTCGTCAGCCACGCCGGCCTCGTCGGGCAGGTGAACGGCCGGCCGATTTACGTCGCCGAGTTCTTCGCCCCCATCGAGAACCAGTTGCGCATCTGGGGACGCGACATGACGCGCCTCGAGTTCACCGCCAAGGCCTATCGCTTCATCCAGGAGCAACTGGCCGAACTCATCACCCGCGAACTCGTCTACTCCGAGGCGGAGGCGTCGCTCACCGAAAACGAACGCGTCGGCCTGCGCTACTTCCTCCAGCAACTCGAAGCCGACGTGACGCGCACGCGCGGCCGGGTCGGGCAGGAGCAGGTGCTGCGCGAGCAGGAGGGCCTCGGCGTCGATGAGGTCATCGAGCTCGAACGCCGCAAGCAGCTCGTCAAGTACAAAATCGAGGCGGAGATCCGCCGGCGCGTCGTCGTCTCCTGGCGCGACATTGAGCGCTACTACCGTGATCATTACGCGGAGTTCAATCCTCCCGCTTCGATCCAGGTCCGTATTCTCTCCGTGCCGGCCTCCGACGCCGCCAGGCGGGCCGAGGTCGAAAGCGCGCTCGCCGAGGGCTACCTCTTCAGCGCGCTGGCTCAGGAACACAGCACCATCCTCGCCAGCCGCGGCGGCCTGCTCGATCCGACCCCGCTGGCCCAGGGGCTTGAGAACACCGCCATCACCCGCTGGCCCGAGGTGGACGCCCTCGCCCGGACGCTCCGGGAAGGGGAACACGGCGGCCCGGTCGTTGTCGGCGACCTCGCCGTCTGGGTCTGCATCGAGAATCTCGAGGACGGCTCCGGACGATCGCTCTACGACGTTCAGCACGAGATCGAGGCGCGTCTGGCGAGCGAACGATTCGCCGCCGAGCAGCGGAAGTACCTTGCCGATCTCTTTGCGCGCGGCAACATGGACGACTTCAACAACATGACCTACCTCCTGCTCGACATCGCCATTCAGCGCTGGGCCAGGCCGGAGTGAGGGCGTTGGGCGCGCTCCTCGCCTGGTGCCGGCGGCGGTGGTCGGCCTGGCGCGGTGCGCCGCCGCAGGATGAGCGCCGCCGATTCGGCCAGCGCGGCGAGGACCTCGCCCTCTCTCACCTCGCCTCCGCCGGCCTGCGGTGCATCGACCGCAACGTGCGCCTCCGCGGCGGGGAAATCGACCTCATCTGCGAGGCCCGCGACGGGACCATCGTCTTCGTCGAAGTGAAGACCCGCACAGGCGACGAGTACGCCGGCGAACTGGCCATCAACCGCGCCAAGCGGGCTCGCCTCATCCGCCTCGCGCAGATGATCGCCCGCCGCCGCCGCTGGCTCACCCGGCGCCTGCGCATCGACGTCGTCGTCATCGTCTGGCCTCAGGGGGGCGAACCGGTGATCCGCCACCACCCCAGTGC
>JBDIVQ010000117.1:0-11819 GCA_039794345.1 Phycisphaerae bacterium
TGTCCCGGTTTTAGGGTGTGTCCCGTTCTTAGGGTCCGGGATTCCGCCAGGAGCGGCCGAGGATCGCCAGTCCGGGTGAGGCTCAGTTCACCGCCCCAGACTGGAAGGGCCGTACCTCTCCACGTGCTCACCACGTTGTGACTTCGCGACCTTCGTGGTCCGCGCGGGACTTTCGAATCGTCGTGGAGGACATCCAATGGACAGGCGTCGGCAGCGGCATCGCTCGCAGTGTCCGCTGGCGGCGGAACCGATACCATACCCCCATGAGCCGGATCACTGCGGGCATCATCACCGTCGGCGATGAACTCACCAGCGGCGATCGCGTGGACACGAACAGCGCCTGGCTCTCGCAGCGCCTGCTCGAACTCGGCGTCGAGACGGCCTTTCACCTCGCGCTGCCCGACGATCGCGCCTCCATCGCCGCGTCGATCGTTGAGTCGGCGCCGCGCGTCAGCGTGCTGCTCATCACCGGCGGGCTCGGGCCGACGGAGGATGACCTCACGCGCGAGGCCCTGGCGGAGGCGCTGGGCGAACGGCTCGTCTCCGATGAGGCGGCGCTGGCCCAACTGCGGGCGCGCTTCGAGAAGCGCGGCCTCGAAATGCCGCGGCGCAATCTCCAGCAGGTGAAGCGGCCGGAGTCGGCGTCGATGCTCAGCAATCCCGTCGGCACCGCGCCCGGGCTGGCGGCTCGCGTCGGCGCGACGCCGGTCTACGTCGTGCCCGGCGTCCCCGGCGAGATGCGGCGCCTGTGGACCGATCACGTCGCCCCCGCGGTGCGCGAACTGGTCAACGGCTCGGATCGCTGCCACACCGCGTGGATTCACTCCGTCAGCGTCGCCGAGAGCAAAGTCGGTGAGATGATCGAAGATCTCATGCAGCGCGGCGGACCGGTCGTCGTCGGCACACTCGTGAGTGACTTCGTCGTCAGCGTGCGCGTCCGCGCCGCCGGGGCAGGGCAACACGTCGAAGACCTGTTCGTGACCGCCGCGCGAACGGTGCAGGAGCGCCTCGGCGTCTATGCCTTCGGCCGCGATGAGGACACGCTCGCGTCCGTCATCGTGCGCCGCCTCAAGGCGCAGGGCGCGACGCTCACCACGGCCGAATCGTGCACCGGCGGGCTGGTCGGCTCGATGATCACCGACGTGCCCGGCGCCAGCGATGTCTATCTCGGCGGCTGGGTGAGTTACAGCAACGAGTTCAAGACGGAGTTCCTCGACGTGGCGCCGGAGACGGTCGTCCAGCACGGCGCGGTTTCGGGGTTGACGGCCGACCAGATGGCCGTCGGCGCGCTCACCCAGAGCGGTGCGCACTTCGCCCTCGCCATCACCGGCGTCGCCGGCCCGGAGGGGGGCAGCGCCGCCAAGCCCGTCGGCACGGTCTTCATCGCGCTCGCCTTCGTCGATGAAGACGGCGAGCCGAGTTCGCAGGTGCGGCACTTCGTCTTCGTGGGCGATCGCGAGATGGTCCGCCGCCGCGCCGCGATCACGGCGCTGGCGATGCTGCACTTCCACCTTGCCAACGACGGCGTGCTGCCGGAGATGCTCGGCGAGTTTCGCCCGCGCGTCGAGGCCATGTGAGCGTCATCACAGTCGAGGAGGGGAAAGGCAAGCCCCCAAGGCCCAAAGGCCCCAAGGGATCTCAGGCCTCGATCATCACCGAACATGCAAGGAGTTCCGGCGGTGGTTCCGGGCTGGTTCTACGTGGTGGCTTGTTGGGATTCGAGGGGTCCTGGAGCCTTGGGGGTTTGCCTCCAAGCGTTCAGAGGCCCGCGCTGCGCGCCACGACACCCGCGACGTTGCGTTGCGTGCGAGTGTTGTGGCGGTCGGCTGCGGATCGTAAGCCGAGTTCTGTTCCGCGCCCGCGGACTCCTTGACGGGGGCTCGCGCCGGCGCGGGGCGATCATTTCTCTGCCCGGCGCGTTGCCGCGACGGGGCATGGCGTCGCCGAAGCGCCGCCATGCAGCGATCTACCCGTTCCCATCGGCCGGACCAGCCGGGAACTGCGCGATCTTGCACGCGGTGGGGTTTGCCCTGCCCCGATCGTCGCCGACCGGGCGGTGCGCTCTTACCGCACCATTTCACCCTTGCCTCCCGCCCCGCTACTAAATGAACTCGTTCAGCGCGCGAAGTCGAACGCACCAACATGTTCATTTAGTAGCGGGGCGGGGTAGGCGGTGTGTTTTCTGTGGCACTGTCCCTGGCCCGCGACCGCGGCGCATCGCGCTGTGTTCGGGCCGGTGGGTGTTGCCCACCACCGTGTCCTGCCGTGCTCGGACTTTCCTCCCCGGGACGGACCCGGAGCGATCGCCGCATCCGCAGCGGCGGGGGATGATAGGCGCCGCGCAGCCGGCGCATCCGGCGCGCAGCCTCGATACACTGAGGGCATGGTGTCGGATGCCAGACCGGAACCCGAGCAGACTCCAGCCCCCGCGCGAGCCGCGGGTCGTCGGCTCCTCTTCTGGTGCGAGGGGGGGCACGCGGACCTCGTCGAAGAAATCCGCGCCGCGGCGGGCATCGAAGTCGCCGGCGTCGGTTCGCCCACGGCCGCAGCCGCGGCGGAACTTGCGGCGCGCTTCGGCGTGGAGAAGAGCGATGATCTCCGCCAGGCCGTTTTCGCCCTCCCGCACGATCTGCTCGTGCTGCTCACCTTGCGCGGACTGGTGCGCGATGAGCGCCGGGCCATCCTCGAACGGGCCGGCGCCACGCTGACGCTTGAGCCCGTGGCCGATGACATCGCCGACAGCGCCGGCGCGCCGCAGGGGGCGTCGCTCTGGCTGGTGCCGGCGATGCGGCATGGCCGGGCGATGACGCTTCTCGCCGATCTGCGCGAGAATCTCGGCGCGATCCGCTCGGTCAACGTGATGATGCGCTGCCGCTCATCGCGCGGTTCGCTCTACGCTCGACTCACCGACGCCGTAGACACCGTCGAGCGCCTCTGCGGACCGATCGAACTGCTCGACGCGGCCATGAGCGGCCCGACCTCCAATCAGCCCGAGTCGCTGCGCGACCTGCACGGCCACGTCACGGTCAACGCCCGGTTCGCGCAGAACTGCTGCGCCAGTCTGCACGTGAGCGATTGCGGCGGCGCGTGGGCGCGCGGCGTCACCGTCCTCGCGGAGCGAGGCTGCGTCCGCATGACCGACCATGATCTCGAGTGGGTCGATCCGGAGGGACGGGTGGTCGAGCAGGCGAGTTTTGAGCCCCGCGGGGAGCAGGCGGCGGTTTCGGCGCCGGCCCGGCTCATCGCCGACGAGGTGGACGCGATTCTCGACCCGAGGCGCCCGCCGCGCGAACCCTACCCGCTCGCCTCGACGCTTGCCGTATGCGAGGCGGCGCGGCTGAGCATCCGGACCGGGCAGGGCGAATCGCCGCGCAAACTCATGCAGTTGATCCGCACCTGAGGCCGGCCCTTCGAGCCGACCGAGGCCCGTGGCGGGGCGGCGGAAAGCAAAAACCCCGTTGCCACCAGAGGCGGCAACGGGGCGGAGGGGAGAAAGATGATCCTCTCACAAATCGGACAATCTCCTTTTCAATCCACAATAAATGCGGTGCATTTTGAAGCGTCCGATTCCTAAGTCATGCAGGCAAGGCGGCTTAGGCGCTGAAAAAAGATGTGGCTTCTGGTCGGGGTCGCTCGCGCCTAGCCGCGGATGGGGACGTTTCCGCCCGTCACCATGCGGTCGTAGGTGGCGGCGAAGAGTTCGCTCTGCGCCGTCATCGAGTGGCGCCGGGCGATGAGCCGCCGGGCGCTCTCCGCCCGTTCGCGGGCCGCCTGCGGATCGGAGAGCAGCCGCCGCAGGGCGGTGGCCCACGCGGCAGGCTCAGGCCGGTCGAGGATCGTCGCCGCGGCGTCGTCGGCGAGCACGTCGAGGTATGGATCGCGCGCCGCGATCGTCGCCATCGGGGCCGCCATCGCCTGGAGAAGGAAACTGTTGCAGCGCGCCGGAGGCGCCGGAACGAGCAGGACGCTCGCCGAGAGAACGAGGTCGCGATGTTCGAGCACGTCCGGGATGAGGCTGAACTGGCCGCGCAGCGACCGGTCGCCCGCCCGTTTCCACGCCCGGGCCTTGACCGATTCGTCCAGGTCTGCGAACACGGTCACCTGGCGGAAGTCCGGCGCGACCATCGCGAAGCCGTCGATGACGCTTTCAATCGCCGTTGAGGGCGCGCCGCGGCCCGCCAGGATGACCGCGACGCTGAACTCGATCTGCTCGAGAATGCGCTGCGGCTCCGGTGCGACGTAGACGCCGATCGGCGCCACCTGCACGAGTTCGTTCGAGACGATCCGCGCCGCTTCCCGCCCGAGGGCTTCGCTGGCGGCGAGCACGGCGCCGAGCAGGGGGTGCGCCGCATGGCGGCGCAGCGCGCGCACTTCCTCGCGCGACCAGGCGCTGAGCGCGACGGGACACTCGGTGTGCTCAGCGAGCAGCGAGGCCGCCGACCACGACCCGCTGCCGATGGCGTGAATCACGTCGGGGCCGACGGACTCAAGCACCGCCGCCGCCGTGCGGATCGAGGCACGCACCGTCCACGGCAGGCCCGTGGGGCGGTAGGTGAAGTGGGGGGTGAGCGCGATGCGCGGGTCGTCCGGCTGGTCTTCCGGCAGAACGCGGACCACGCGCATTCCCGTCGCCAGCAGTCCGACCACGGTGCGCGCGAACCAGTCGCGCTCCGTACGGGCGATCTCCTCGTCGATCATCAGGGCTGCGAGCATCCGCGCCTCCCGGGTCCGCCATCGCCCTCAACGCCCCGCGGCGCTGAAGTCGAACGACCGGATCGTCTCGACCACGATTCGCATCATCCGTTCAAGTGTATCGGCCTTCATCGCCGGGATGGGATTAAGAACGATCGTGTCGCCGAGCGGGCGGATGATCAGGCCGCGCGGCCGGGCGGCGGCGCAGAGGGCGTGGCCGAGGCGGAGTTTCGAATCAAATCCGCGCCGCGGCCGGCGGCCCGCGACCAGGTCGATGCCGACCATCACCCCGCGCTGCCGCACGTCGCCCACGTGCGGGTGATCGCGGAGCGATTCGAGCGATTCAGCCATGATCGCCGCGTTGCGCCGCACGGCGGCGCAGGTGTCGCGTTGCTCGATGAGGTCGAGATTCGCCAGCGCCGCGGCACAGGCCAGCGCGTTGCCCGTGTAGGTGTGGCCGTGGTAGAGGGTCTTGTGCTCCCACGGCTCGCCCTCGAAGGCCTGCTCGATGGCGTCGGTGCAGAGCGTGGCCGCGAGCGGCAGGTAGCCGCCGCTGAGACCCTTGGCCAGGCAGAGTATGTCGGGCACCACACCCTCCTGCTCGCAGGCGAAGAGCGTCCCCGTGCGGCAGAAACCGACCGCGACTTCGTCGGCGATCAGCGGGATGCCGCGCGCTTCGCAGCGCTGCGCCACGCCGGCGAGGAAGCCATCGGGATGCGTGACCACTCCCGCCGCGCCCTGCACGAGCGGCTCGATCATCACCGCCGCAACGGTGTCACGGTGCGCCTCGAGCGTCTCATCGAACTGCGCCAGACAGCGGTCGCACACCCTGCGGCGAAGCGCCTCATCGTGCCACGGCCAGTCGATGTCGTGCGCCTCGGGCGCGCGGGTCACGTCCGGGGCCGGGCTGAAGACCGTTCGGAACGTAAGCGACTCGTAGGGGCGGTGGAAGGTCTCGCAGTAGCCCACGCTCATGGCGCCGACCGTGTCGCCGTGGTAGGCGCCGCTCAAGGCGATGATCGTGGTGCGCTTCGGCCGGCCGCTGTGGTGGTGAAAGCCGACGGCCATCTTGATCGCCAGTTCCGTTGCGGTCGCGCCGGCGTCGGAGTAGAAGACACTGGTGAGGGGCGGACGCGGCGGGAGATTGCGTGATTCACGCGATCGTGCGAGACGTTGCGCCGCGGCTGCGAGTCGCGCCGCGAGTTCAATCGACGGAGTCGAAGCAAGCCCCAGCAGCGTGCTGTGCGCCACGCGGTCGAGTTGGGCGCGGATGGCCGCGTCGATTTCGGGTACGCGGTGGCCGTGGACGTTGCACCACAGCGAACTTACGCCGTCGATGTAGCGCCGCCCCATCGTGTCGATGAGTTCATCGCCTTCGGCCGCGTCGATGATGATCGGCTCGCTCTCGCGCCACTGCCGCATCGGCGTGAAGGGATGCCAGACGTGGGCCTGATCGAGCGCCGCGAGGCGAGCCGTGCGCTGCGATGGAGTTTCGGTGGTCATGATCGTCGCATCGTAGCGGATGTGCCTCGAATTGTTTAGCCGCGACCCGAAGGCTCGGCGCAGGGGAGCGCGACATGCTGAGACTTCACGCCCCCGCCCACGCCTCCACCAGCGCCGGCACGATCTCGCCCGCCAGGCCGAGCATCGAGTGGTCCACAATCTCCGTCGCCGGCGTGGGATCGCGGTTGATCTCGACCGTCATCGCTCCCGACGACTTTGCCAGGTGAACGTATCCGGCCGCGGGGTAGACGACGGCGCTGGTCCCGATGGAGATGAAGACATCGCAGAAGCCCGCGGCGTGCTGCGCGGCGTACGCGGCGTTCTCCGGCAGCGCTTCGCCGAACCACACGACGTTCGGGCGCAGCACGCCGCCGTGCCCGCTGGGCATTGGATGCTGCTGAAAGGCCGGGCCGCGGCACTCGAGGATGCGCCCGGTGCGCGTGCAGCGCCACTCGATGAGCGAACCATGAACCTCGATGACGTCCGTGCTGCCCGCCGCCTGGTGGAGGCGATCGACGTTCTGAGTGATGAGGGTGAAGGTGCGGCCGCGCTCGGCCATGAGCCGCTGCCACCGCGCCAGGGCCAGGTGCGCCGCATTGGGGCGGCACCTCAGCACCTTGAGACGCCGCTCGTCATACCAGCGGCAGACCATCTCAGGATCGCGCGCGAACGCCTCGGGCGTCGCGAGTTGCATCGGGTCGAACTGCGCCCACAGGCCGGTGAGCGCATCGCGAAAGGTCGCCACCCCGCTCTCCGCCGAGACGCCGGCGCCGGTAAGGACGGCGATGTGCTTCGCCGACCGCAGCGCGACGAGGAGATCAGGATCCAACACCATCACAGCCCGTGCTCCCACGCCCACGATGAGCGAGCCTTCGAGCGAATCGTGGGGTGCTCGTCCACTTCACCCTCCGTTCAGGAGATGATCCATCAGCGCCTTCTGCACGTGCAGGCGGTTCTCCGCTTCCTCGATGGCGATGCAGTTGGGCGAGTCGAGCACCGCATCCGTCACTTTCACATTCCGCCGCACGGGCAGGCAGTGGCTGAAGACCCCGCCGTTGGTCAATGCCATCTTCTTCTCATCGACGATGAAATGCCGGAAGCGGTCGCGGATGGGCTTCTCCGGCTCCCACTTGCCGAAGTAGGGCAGCGCCCCCCAACTCTTGGCATAGACGATGTCCGCGCCCTTGTAAGCGCTCTCGATGTCGTGAGTCATGGTGAAGGTGCGGCCGTTCTCGCTCGTGTACTGCCTGGCGAGGTTCATGTAGCGCTCGTCGAGGGCGTACTCCGGCGTCGGGCACAGGAGCGTGACGTTCAGGCCGAACTTGCTCGCGATGAGCAGGGCCGAGTTGGCCACGGCCGTGTTGAGCGGCTTGGGGTGATAGGTCCACGTGAGCAGGAACTTCTTTCCATCGCACTGGCCGCCGAAGCGCTCCTGAAGCGCCAGCATCAGCGCCAGTTCCTGGCAGGGGTGCGTGATCGTCTCCATGTTGATCACCGGCACTGTTGCGTAGCGCGCGAACTGCCTGACCACCCTGTCTTCGCGATCCACCGACCAGTCGATGAACTTGGGGAACGCGCGGACCGCGATGCCGTCGCAGTAGCGCGAGAGGACGCGGGCCACTTCGGCGATGTGCTCCTCCGCCTCGCCCTCCATCACCACGCCATCGACGAACTCGATGGGCCAGGCGCCCTTGCCGGGTTCGAGGACCACGGCGTGCGCACCCATCTGAAACGCGCCGATCTCGAAACTGCTCCGCGTGCGCAGGGATGGATTGAAGAAGAGCAGGGCGATGGTCTTGTCCTTGAGGCGCGGCTGAATGGGGTCGGCCTTGAGCGCCTTCGCCTCGTCGAGCAGGCGCTGAAGATCAGCGCGGGACCAGTCAGCCGTGGTGAGAAAGTGTCGCATGCACCATGCTAGGCCGGCATCCCTCGCCGTAAGAATGCAATCAGGCCAGGAGCAGCCGCAGCGCCGCCAACGGGGCGCGGCGAAGGGCCTACGCGGTCTCAGACGCCGCGCGTCTGCGGATGCCAGATGATCTTGTGCAACTGGGTCTGAAGCCGGACGGGCAGGCCGTCCTCGAGAATCCACCGCGCCAGGTCTTCAAGCGGCAGGTTTCGGCAGCCGGAAATCTCGAGTCCGCGAGGCTGCTCGAACACTGCGGAGAAAAGCACCGCCCGCACGCGGTCCGCGAGGCCGTGCCTGCGCACCACTTCGCGCGACCACTCGTAGTCGCGGCGGTCGGTGATCACAAACTTCACCTCATCGCGCGCAATGAGGTGATCGAGATTCGACCACATGGTGCGCTCCGCTTCGCCGCTGCCGGGCGTCTTGAGATCGAGGATGCGGATCACCCGCGGATCGCAGGAGGAGATGTCGCAGGCGCCGCTCGTTTCAAGAAGCACCGTCCGGCCGAGGTCGCACAGGCGCCGCATGAGGCTGTGCACGCCGGGCTGGAGCAGCGGCTCGCCGCCGGTGATCTCGACGAGCGGCGTCGCGAAGGCCGCAACCTCCTCGACGATCGAATCGATGCTCCGCAGCCCGCCTTCGTGAAAGGCGTACTCCGTGTCGCAGTAGCAGCAACGCAGATGGCAGCCCGTGAGCCGGACGAAGACGCACGGGCAGCCCGCCCAGGTCGATTCGCCCTGTATGGAATGGAAAACCTCAGTGATGCGCAGTGAATGGGTCATGGCGGGCCGCTCAGAGTCTCAGCCGAAGACCGCGAGACAGGCAGACGCAAGGATAGGGAGGCGAGCGGTTGCGGTGATGAGCCCCTTGCCCCGGCTCGCCTTCTTGCTCTCGAGGTAACGGTCCGCTTCGATCTGGTCGGCGAGCGCGTGCTGCTCGACGCTGCCCGAGTCGCCGCTCGCCTTGGCGGGGCCTTGGGCGCTCTGTTTGATCGTCTGCTCGATGTCGGACTCAGCCATCCCTGATCCTCGTAAAGGTCAATGAGTGCGACCATGCGCTTGCGCCACCGCCGCTGCCGCTGGGCGTACGTGTTCACTGCCGTCGCAGCCGGCCGCCCCTCCAGGTGCGCCAGCCACGCCTCCTGCACCGCGTCGTCGCGGTCCGGCGCAGGGACAAAGCGCAACTCGATCACGAGTCGCGCCGGGTCATCCGAAGGTGGAATCGCATAGTCCATCCGTCAGGTACGGACGGATGAAATGCTCAGCGATTGCGGATGGGGACGGGCGGGCGCGAGATCGTTACACGGGTAGATATCTTCGCCGGATAAAGGGAGACTGTGCGGCGAATTACTCGAACGTCCACGTCACTGTGTGGCTGATCTGGCACTCGATCGGCGCGACGGCCTGCATGCGGAAGGTGCGGCCGCGAGCAATGAGGGGGACGTTGAGCGTGATCGTCGCCACGCCGTTCGCGTCGGCCCGCACCGGCGGCAGCGCCCGTGGATCGCGGATGAGAAGTGTTCCGCCGGGGCAGGTGCCGTGTATCTTCTGCGCCCCCTCGCGCGTGCCCCAGACGAGATGCACGCGCTGATTCGGCGCGAGGCCGGTGATGGTGATGGTGTTCTGCGTCCCGGCGCGGCCCGGCACGGGGTCGGCCATCTCGAACAGATACGGCGTGATCAGAAACCCGCGCCCTTGTCCGTTAGCGAGCGTGCCGTAGGCCGCGATCTGACCGGCCTCGTTGATGTCCTTGCCTTGAATGAGCGTGAGATCGGGCTGGCGGTCCATGTAGTCATTCACATCGTACTCGACGAACTGCTGGCCGTTGTGCTCCCACACGACCGTGTGCTCGTAACCGCTGCGGCATCGACTGTCCTTGTTGTCCCAGCCAACGATCAAACCCTGATTGCTGATCGCCAAGGGTCGCGCTGCACAGGGGCCGAACGATGGCAGTCTGGTGATCAAACCATCGATCCAATGAAAGGCTATGGACGACTCCCCGACGACTTCGGTCCGGTCGTTGATGTCGTAGGCGTAGCCGCTGGCGTTGGCGGGTTCGCCTCCGATGTCGATCATCCGTCCGTTGCGCCAGAGGTAGGGACGGGCGACGTTCAGGGGGCTGTAGGAGTAGCCGACGATCTCGCCGTGGGCATTGATGTCCGAAGCGCCGCTCCCACCGCTGCCGCCGCCGAGGTGGCCGAGGTCGATGGGCGGGTCGAAGCGCCTCCACAGCGCCGCGGCGTCGGAGAGATAGCAGGTGCCCGCGATCCAGCCGGAGTCGTTAATCGCGGCTCCACTGCACGCCAAGCTCCCGCTCAGGTTGGCGAGCATGGTGGAACCGCCGCCGATCTTCCACACCGCAGGGCGAGAGCGATTGTTCACGAGAGCGCTGCCCACGACTACACCCGTATTCGGGCTGATGTCATAGGCAGAGCCTCCCGAGCTGCCCGGTGGAGTGGGGACGACGTGCAGTTCACCGTTGATCCACACGACCCACTGGTACGGCCCCCTTCCAACTACACCGACCAGGCGGGCATACTCATCCAGCGCCCATGCGTCCGAACTGTTGAACCCCTCCAATACACCAATTGACGTTGCTTCATAACCGGTTACGCGCGTCGGTTGGGCAGCAGCGATTGTCCCGAGGGCCGCGGCTAGCGTCGCCGCTGTGAATATCATGGGGATTCTCGCCATCATCCGCTCCTGACTCGCGAGTACCGGCTCCTCGAGTATACCACAACTTGCCCGCGCCATCGCCTCACGATCAGGGAAAACCATCTGGGAAATCACCCTGATTCTGCATCCCCTCGCAAAGCACACTGGCCGTAACCCCTATGCTGGAATATGGGACGGGTGATGTTCGTTGGCGCTCGTAAAGGCCCCCCTGTCATGGGAGGCCGGAAGGAGGGATGACATGTTCACGCAGAAGACGATGCTCGCGGCCCTGGCGCTCAACTGCTCATTCACAGTCTCGGCGCTGGCGCAGGAACTCCCCAACCTGATCTTCATACTCACGGATGACCAGGGCATCGACGCGATCGAGTGGCCGCCGAACACGAGGGCCGACGAACGCGTCCGCACGCCGAGGCTCAACAGGATGGCGGAGCAGGGAGTCAGTTTCACCAACTTCCGCGTCAACCCCAACTCTTCGCCCACGCGGGCCTGCCTCATGACAGGCCGCAGCGCCTTGGACACCGGCGTGGTCGGCGTCATCGGGCGCTATACGCCTCTCGCCGGGATGGGCAACCCCTGTGAATCGACGCCCCTCACGGGAACGGTGGCAAAGGTCACGAACCGCCTCGCCCTCCAGACGCAGGAGAGGACGATCGCCGAAGTCCTTCAGGACATGGGTTATTACACGATCCTCATCGACAAGTGGCACCTCGGATACAACGAGGGCATTGAGCCCACGCCGGAGGACCACGGACTGCTGCCGACGCAGCAGGGCTTTGACATCTTCGTGGACTGGATGGATGACATCTGTGACGCCTACAACTAGCCGGGCTACTTTTTCGCCGACCACCACATGCTGCGCGCCATGCAGGCGGCGCGCGATGCGGTCAACAACCGGCCGAATCCGGAGACGACGCCCTACGCGCTCTTCTTCCACACCATCACGCCGCACAAGCGGCACCCGGACGGCCCCGACCCCGTTGGCCTCGGCTGGTGGGAAATCGAGGATGAGGAGAATCTCCTCTTCTACACGAAGGACAGCAACG
>JBDIVQ010000118.1:0-11486 GCA_039794345.1 Phycisphaerae bacterium
CGCACGCCGCCACGGCGCTGCGCTTCTGGACATGAAAGGAGAAGCCCGGCTCGAAACCTGATGCGCCCCCTCGCGTGGGAAAGCAACCTGCGGCTTCCGCCGCAGACGATCGCCCAAACCTCAGACCCTGAATCCTGAATCTCAGATCTCAGATCTCAGATCTCAAATCTCAAATCTCAAATCTCAAATCTCAAACCCCCGTGCCCCCATGCCCGACACTCGGCCCATAGAAGAGCGATTCGACATCACCTACGTCCGCCGCCGGCACTGGCCCGATCGGGCGAACCGCTGGCTGATGTGGCTGGTGGTTCTCGGCGGCGCAGGAGCGCTGGCGCTCCTCTCGGCGCAGGGCGATCGCCGCCTCTACTCCTCCGGACCGCTGCACGCCGTGCACGCGAGTTTCGGCGACGACTGCGCGCAGTGCCATCAGCCGGCCTCGGAGAGCGGTGTGAACTACTTCATTCCCGTCTCCGACTCCGCGTGTCTGCGCTGCCACGCCGCCGCGGCCCACGCACCAAACCAGTCGAAGTACAGCGCCGAGGGCGAGTTTCAGGTGCCCGGCCACGCGCAGCCGCTGCGCATGGCGGCGCGCTGCGCCGAGTGCCACGTCGAGCATCGCGGCCGCGAGTCAGACCTGCGCCTCATTCCCGATCGCCTCTGCGTCCAGTGCCATGAGAACCTCAGCCTCAAGGGCTACGCGCAGCGCGTCGAGCGGGAGTCGGCCGGGACGAACATCGGCACGGAGGATTCGCCATGAGGGCGCGCCTGATCATCAGTGCGGCCGCGATTCTGGTCGCTTTCGCCGCCGCCGCGGCGGTGCTCACGCCGCGGACGGACCCGCCGGTCGATGCGGCGGTGGTCAACCGGATCACGGACTTCGCTTCGGACCATCCCGATTGGGCCGTGCGGCGCGAAATGCGCCGCGACCTGGCAACCGTGGGGCTCAACCACGCGCTGCACATGAACCACGAATCGGAGAAGATGCAGAAGCGGCTTGCCGCGGCCGGCGCGGCGGCTCGGGCCGTTGAGCGGCTCGAAGACGGCCGCCTCGCGCTCACCTGCGCCTCGTGTCACGAGCAGGACGCCGCCGGACGCTACCTGGACCCGATCCGCTTCGACCGGCACTGCGCCGCCTGCCACGTCATCGACCTGCCGACGCTCGGCGGCGAGCGCGTGCCCCACGGCGACATGGCGGCGCTGGTGAAGCACGTCGATCACCACCTGCTCCGCCGACTGGCCGCGGAACTCAACCGCGCCGCCTCCGCGGACCCACCGTCGGCCGGTTTCGCGGCGGTGTTTCAACCGGGCGCGGGATGGGTCGAGAGCGCGGCGGCGGCGCATGTGGCGACCGCGCAACCGCGCAAGGGCGGCGCCAAGGCGAGCGAAGCCGCGCCACCGCGCCTCGACATGGAGGCGTGGCTCGCCGAGCGGCGCGCCACCGCATACCTCACCCTCGTGGGCGCCTGCGGCAAGTGTCACACTTCCGAGTCCATCGCCCTCCCGCCCCCCGAGCCGCGCGGCTTGCCGTTCGACGTGGCGCCTCCCGCCATCCCGCAGCGGTGGCTCGAGCGATCCGTCTTCTCCCACCGGTCGCATCGGGCGCTGACGTGCCTGCAATGCCACGAGCGGGCGGCGACGGGGCGCTTCACCGCCGACATCATGCTGCCCTCGATCGAGTCGTGCCGGCAATGCCATGCGCCCGCGTCCGGAGTCCGCTCCGACTGCGTGATGTGCCACCTCTATCACCCCCCGCTGGCGCCGCCGCCCTCGGGATCACTCACCATCGAGGAGTACGCGGGGAGCGCCGGTCCGTAGTTCGCGGCGGGAGCACGCATCGAGCCTCCGCGCTGACCGGGGCTCCGTCAGGTTCGAGGGCGGAGTTTCCGCAGGCGCTCAATCGCCGCGTGAAGCGTCTCGAGGCGCTTGCAGAAGGCGAAGCGCACGAGCGGCCGGCCGTGCTCGACGTTATCGTAGAAGGGCGTCGGCGGGATCCCGGCGACGCCGATCTCATCCACGAGGTGTGTGCAGAAGGCGCGGTCGTCCTCGAAGCCGAAGGGCGTGTGGTCGGCGAGCACGAAGTACGTTCCCGCCGGCCGGAAGACGATGAACCCGATCTCCTCGAGCGCATCGCACAACACGTCGCGCCTGACTCGATACTCGCGCAGGAAGGCGTCGAGATACTCCGCTCCGGTGCTGACGGCCGCGGCCGTGCCATGCTGCAGCGGCGTCGCGACCGAGTAACTGAGGAACTGCCGTCCGGAGCGCACGCAGCGGCTCAGGTCGGGAGAGGCGATCGCCCAGCCGACTTTCCATCCCGTCAGGGAGAAGGTCTTGCCGACCGAAGAGAGCGTGATGGTGCGCTCCGCCATCCCCGGGAGCGAGGCCAGGCGGACGTGCTCGCCCTCGAACACGAGGTGCTCGTACACTTCGTCGGTGATGGCGACGAGATCACGGCGCCGACAGTGATCGGCGATGCACTCGAGTTCTTCCCGGTCGAAGACTTTGCCCGTGGGATTGTGCGGCGTGTTGATGAGGATGGCGCGGGTGCGCGGCGTGATCGCCCGCGCCAGCGCTTGGCGATCAAGGGCGAAGCCCGGGGCCGCGAGCGTGAGGACCACGGCCCGCGCCCCGCACATCTCGATGCAGGGCTTGTAGGAGTCGTAGTACGGCTCGAAGATGATCACTTCGTCGCCGGGGTTGAGCAGCCCCAGGCACGCGGCCGCGATCGCCTCGGTGCAGCCGTTCGTCACGCTCACCTGCGACTCCGGGTCGATGGCCTGGCCGGTGAGGCGCTCCCAGCGCGCCGCGAGGGCGCGGCTCAGCGGCGGCACGCCGGACATCCGCGCGTACTGGTTGTGCCCGGCCCGGATCGCCTCGATGGCCGCCTGGCGCACGAACTCCGGCCCGTCGAAGTCGGGAAAGCCCTGCGAGAGGTTGATCGCCCCGCGCTCGTTCGCAAGGCGGGTCATCTCCGTGAAAATCGAAGTGCCGTAGGGAGCGAGTCGATGCGAGACGGGCATGGCGGGTCCGAGGTCAGATCGCGGGGATCGGGGGGTTGTGACGATGATGGAGGAGATGATAGCGAAGCGCGATCGCCGCCGAAGTCTGGGGATTTACTACACCCCGCCGCACCTCGTCGAACCGATCCTCGATGCGGCGCTTGATCCCCTCCTCGCGGAGATGCGCGATGAGCAATCATGCGCCGCGCGCCTCGGAGACCTGCGCATCATCGACCCCGCCTGCGGGAGCGGACACTTCCTCCTCGCGGCCTGGCGGCGTCTGGCGGAGCGCGTGTGCTCGCTCGTCTCCCCGCCGCGGCAACGGCCGCTGCTGCGCCTCGCCGCGGCATCGCTGCACGGCATCGACGTCGATCCGCAGGCGTGGTGCGCCGGAGAGGAACGGCTGCGCCGCGAGGCCGCCCTCCGGGGCCTCACGCCCCGCGATTTCGTCAACTGGTTCACCCTCGGCGAGGCGCTGCTGGGCGTCAGCCTCCCGGATGCGTCGTTTGACCTGGTCATCGGCAACCCTCCCTTTGTCGATGCCGAGTCAATGTGCGCCACCGACCGCCCCCGCCGGCTCCTTCTCGCCTCGCAATTCGAGACGGCGCGCGGAAACTGGGATCTCGCCTCGCTCTTCGTCGAGCGATCGCTCCGGCTCGTCCGGCCCGGCGGACGCGTCGGCCTGGTGCTGCCGCGGCGACTGCTCGCCTCCGACCATGCGCAACACGTGCAGCGTCTCATGCTCGACCAGACGATCGAGGCGATCCACGAGAATCGCGCCGGCGACTTCGCCGACGCCCAGGTCGAGACGATCACCCTGGTGCTGCGGCGCACCCCGGCCCAGCCCCGGCACGCCGTGCGCCTCCGCGACGACTCCAGCCGCGAGCGGCGCGTCGGGCAGGGCACGCTGGGCCTTCTGCCCCCGGGCCACTGGTCGGCGGCGCTGGCGGGCGATGCTCAGGCGCGCCGGGCCGCCAGGGCGATGCGGCGCGACGGGCGGCGCCTCCTCGACGCGGCCCGCGTCGGCGACGGCGCCACGACGGCCGAAGCCTACACCATCCGCGAGGCGGTGGTCGAAGCGGATCAGTGCGCCGGCCCTGCGGTGCGTCTCGTGAACACCGGCGTTATCGATCCCTGGGCTTTGCAGTGGGGCCGCCGGCCGACGCGGTACCTTCGCAGCGCCTGGCAGTCGCCCGTCGTGCCGCTGGAGTGGCTTGAGGAACGGCTGCCGCGCCGGTCGGCGCAGGCGCGGTCGGCCAAGGTGCTCATCGCGGGTCTCGCGGGCCGCATCGAAGCGGTCGTCGATGAAGGCGGCTCGCTGTGCGGCAAATCGGCGGTGCAGGTGATCCCGCACGATCCCGACCTCTGCCATGCCTTGTGCGCCTGGCTCAACTCGGCGCCGATCAACGCCGTCTATCGGGCGCTGTTCGGCGCGCGCGGCTTCGGGGCGCGTTCGATGCACCTCGGTCCGCGCCAGATCGAACAGTTGCCCCTGTGGGGCGGCGATGGCGCGTCGGAGGCGCGCATCATCCGCCGCCTCGGCGACCTGAGCCGCACGCTTCATCGCCTCCACTCCGCGCCGGCCGAGACGCGGCGCGAGCGGGCGCGCGCGATCGAGCAGCGCCTCGACGCGATCGTCGAAGCGCTGCTCGATAAGAAGGAGACGATGATTCTCAGCGCAGCGATTCGGGGGGCACCGCCGGCGCCGGATCGAGTTCCATGACGAAGCGGGCGGCCCACAGCTGGCTCTCGCCGCGCCGGCCCGGCTCCATCGATCGCTGGCTCGTCCACATCATGTACCCGCCGTCCGAGTTGAAGACCGGCAGGCCGTCGAATCCCGGCGCGTGCGTGACGCGCCGCGTCAGCAATCCATAGCGGATGCTCCCGTTGGAGCCGGGCAGGTCGCCGGGGTCGGCCGTCGTGATGAAGACCTCGTAGTTGAAGTGGCCGATGGCGCTGCTGGCGTAGACGAGATGCCGGCCCTGGGGATGCCAGTAGGGGCACCAGTTGACCGCGTCTCCGTCGGTGAGTTGAAACTCCTGCGTCAGGCCCACCGGCACGCCATGCTCATCGAACTTCAGGTGCCCGACGAACAGTTGCAGGTAGTTGTTCCCGAGGCGGTCGGAGCGGTAGGTGATGCGCCGCCCGTCGGGGCTGAAGAACGGACCGCCGTCGTAGCCTTCCGCCGTCACGATCCGGTTCGACTCTCCCGTCTTCATGTCGCGGATGTACAGGTCCGCGAAGGCCGGCGCCGCATCCACGCGCGTGTAGAGCAGGAAGCGGCCGCTCCGGTCGAGCGAGCCTTCCGCGTCGTAGGTGTCGTTGCCGGTGATCTTCCGCAGTTCGCTCACCTCCGGCGGAGGGAGCGCGGCGCCGGGATGCACCGCGGCGAAGATCTCCGGCACGATCATCGTGACGAGTTCCGTCTCCGGCGGGAACATCCATTTGTACTTCGACCCGTCGCGCTGGAACCCCGGCGCTTCGCTCGCGCTCGGAGCGATGACGGTCGAGCCGAAGTAGATGCGCGAAGCGTCGCGCGGGTCAAACCAGCCGCAGGTGTTGGCCGAGCCGGGCGGGCTGACCTGGATCGCCTTCTCCGCGCCGACGATCTGCTCGCCCTCATAACGCAGCCGCGCGACGTACATGGCGTAGAACGGATCGGGTCGCTTCCCCTCCGCGGGACGGGGCACGGCCTGGAAGATGATCCACTGATCGTCGGGACTGAAGTACGCCTCACCCGCCTTGGCGAAGTCCTCGTCGAACGTCAACTGCACGTGGTCCGCGAGAAAGCCTCGCTCCGCGATCCGCCAGTCGAGAGGCGCTTCGGCGGCGCCCGCCGCCGGCGGACCGCCGGTGTTCTGTCCCACGGCCGCGCCCGATGAGGCGAAGATCACCGCTCCGCACGCCGCCGCCGCCAGACTCGGGCTCACTCGCATCGCACCTGAAACCACCACTCCGGTCATGGAAACACCTCTTTCATGGACCGACACGTTGATGCAGTATAGTCTCGGCTGAATCGCCTCCGGTCATTGTTCAACGCCTTTGCCGAGGATCAGGGAAATCACCCCGAAGCCTCCCGTTCGTTCCGCGCCGGCGAGCCGATCCGCCGGCGGATTATGATGACGGATGGAGGTCCTTTTCGCCGACGCCCATCTCGCCTGCGTGGAGAAGCCCTCCGGGCTGCTCAGCGTGCCCGGCCGGGGCGAGGCGAAGCGCGATTGCGTCGTGACCCGGCTCGCGGAGCGCTACGGCTGGGCTCGCGAAGCGCATCGCCTGGACCTGGACACCAGCGGACTGATGATCGTCGCGCTTGACCCGGACAGCCACCGCGACCTCTGCCGCCAGTTTCGCGATCGCACCGTCGAAAAACGCTACGAAGCGGTGGTCTTCGGACATCCCCGCTCCGATGGCGGCGTGATCGACCTTCCCATGCGGTCGGACATCCACCGCCGGCCGCGGCAGATCGTCGATCACGTGCACGGCCGCAGCGCCGTGACGCGGTACGAGGTGCTCGAGCGGCGCTGCGACGGCTGCGCGCGGCTGGCGCTGGTTCCGGAAACGGGCCGATCCCACCAGTTGCGCCTGCACCTGGCCTCGGTGGAGCACCCGATTCTCGGAGATGACCTCTACGCCCCGCCGCACGTCCGCGCCCTGGCGCCGCGCCTGCTGCTGCACGCCTCTCGCATCGCGTTTGACCATCCGCACCGCGGCGAGCGGCTGGCCTTCGAGTCGGCCTGTCCTTTCTGACGAGTGGGGCGGCGTCGGGCGGCGTGCGGCCGCCCGCGTATTCTTGGGCGTTGTTTTTCTGCAAGGCGCCGCGGCCCGGACCCGGCGCGGGGAGTGGGCCAGTGGCGTCACCGGTGGTGGAAGAGTCGGGTCATTCGTCCGCGCTGGCGCCTCCGGCCGCGGGGCGTGAGGCGCGGCATCCTCCGCTCGCTCCCGCCGCGCTCGCCTCCGACCGCCTCGATGAAGCGGCGGCGATTCCGGCCGCCGCGCGCGGCGACGGGCGCATCCGCACCGGCCGCCTCGCGGGCCTTTCCCTCGGCGCCGCCATGTGGGTGCTTTCCTGGCCGATCATGGCCCAGTCGTTTCTCGATGCGCTGCTCGGTACGGTGGACACCGCCGTCGCGGCGCGCCTCGGCGTCGAGGAGACGGACGCCGTCGGACTCTCCACCTACATCATGTGGTTCACCGGCGTCATCACCATGTCGGTGGCGATCGGCGCCACCGCGCTCATCAGCCGCGCCGTCGGCGGCGGCCACCGCGGACGCGCCAACGACGTCCTCGGCCAGTCCATGACGCTCGCGGCCATCATCGGCGTGCTGGCGGGCGTCGTCATGGCGATCGCCGCGCCCTTCCTCGGCCGACCCGTCGGACTCGATCCCGTCGCGTCGCGGCTCATGGCCCAGTACCTCTGGCCCATCGCCGCCTCCATGCCCGCGATGGTCATCACGAACGTCGGCGTGGCGTGCCTGCGCGGCGCGGGCGAGTCGCGCAGCCCGCTGTGGATCATGCTCATCGAGAACATCATCAACCTGCCGCTGAACATCATTCTCTCCGGCGTGGCGCTGCACTTCACCCTGCTCGGGCGCGAGATCGAGTGGACGGGCCTTCCCGGCCTCTCCATGGGCATCGCGGGCATCGGCATCGCCACCTGCGTGGCCCGCTGCGTCGGGGCGGGCATCGTCCTCTGGCTGCTGGCGCGCGGCGACGACGCCATGCGCCTCCACTGGCACCGCATGAGGCCGCGCTGGGTCTCGATGAAACGCCTCGTCAACGTCGGCCTGCCCAACCTCTGGGAGTCGCTGGGCATGTGGTCGGGCAACTTCATCATCATCCTCGTCATCGGGCAGGTCCTCGCCGCCGCCGCCGGAACGCCCGGCCTCATCGGCGCGCACCAGATCACGATCCGCCTCGAGTCCTTCAGTTTCCTCCCCGGCTTCGCCATGGGGACCGCGGCGGCGACGCTCATGGGCCAGTACCTCGGCGCGGGCAACGCGAAGATGGCGGCGCGCGCCGCGCTGCTCTGCACCGCCGTCGCCGCACTCGTCATGTCGATCTTCAGTTATGTCTTCATCGTCCATCCCGTCGCGATGCTCGCGCTCATGTCGGATCAGCCGATGCACCGGGAACTCGTCCCCGACCTGCTCCGTCTCGCGGGCTACGTCCAGATTCCCTTCGCCGTTCTTCTCGTGCTCCGCGGCGGCCTGCGCGGCGCGGGTGACACGCGCATGGCCATGATCCTCACGAGCATCGGCATCTTCGGCCTGCGCGTGCCGGGTTGCGTCATTGTGGCGCTGCTCTGGCCCGAAAAGGGCCTCTACGCCCTCTGGCTCGTCATGGTCGTCGAACTCACCATCCGCGCCGCCCTCTTTGCCGCACGCTTCCTCCACGGCGGCTGGATGCGCGTGAGGGTCTGAACGCAGACGTCCCCGCAGCCCGCGGCACGGGCCGTCGGCTCCACACGCTCCGGCCGCGGTATGATCCACTCGATGCTTCGACGGAGCCGGATGCCAAGGTGGTGCGCGGGCCTGGTCGCTGTCCTGCTGCTGTGCCCGACGGCGGTGCGCGGCGCCCCAGGCCTGGCCGGACAAGCCTCCGACGCCGACCTCTGGTACCTCGTCACTCTCCAGGGTCAGCACGCCGGATGGATGCACGTGCGGACCACGCGGCAGCGCGCCGAGACGGCGGCGGGCGAGGAGCGCATCACCACCGAGATGGAGTGGGTGCTCACCGTGTCCCGCGCCGGCACCTCCGTCGCCTCGCGCAAGCAGGGACGCTTCGTTGAGACCGCCGACGGCCGGCCGATCTCGATGTGGTCGATGCAGGACCTCGGCAAGGCGCCCAGCGAATCGCTCTGCGAGTTCGGCCCCGAGGGCCTTACCGTGCGCACGACCGAATCGGGCCGCACGACCACGACGACCCGCCCCCTGCCGGAGGGCGAGTGGAAGACGCCGCACCAGGCCGCGGAGTTTCTCACGGCGCGCCTTCGCGGCGGCGCCGAATCCATCACGCTGACCGCCATCGACGTGCTCGGCGAGGCCGCGCCCGTCACCGTGACGCGCGAACTGCTCGATCGGGACGAGTTGATCGAAGTGCGCGGCAAGAAGGTCCGCACGACGCGCTGGAAGGTCGTGCAGGCGAATCTCGCCTCCCTCGCCGCGACCGAGTACTTTGACCCGCAGGGCGTGCTGGTGCGCAGCGAGGTCGATCTCGGCGGGATGGTGATCGTCACGCTCCTCGCGGACGAAGCGAGCGCGAAGCGCGTCGGCGTCGGGCCGGAGATGATGCTGAGCACCTTCGTCGAGCCGAGTCGTCCGATTGCGCGGCCGGCGCGCCTGCGCCGGGCCGTCTTCGATCTCTCCGTCGCCGAAGGTGCGATGCCCGATCTTCCCTCCACCGGCGCGCAGAGCGTGGAAGCGATCGACGGCGGCGCCCGGCAGCGCCTCACCGTTGACCTGGCGCGGCGGCAGAGAGAGCAGGCGGAAGACGCCCCGCAGTGCCTCGGCGCGTCGGACCTCATCAACACGACCGATGCGCGCGTCGTCGAACTCGCCGGCCGGGCGGTGCGCGGCCTGCGCGACGATCCGATGAAGCGCGCTGAGGCGATCCGGTCCTACGTCCACCGCTACATCCGGCGCAAGAGCCTTGGCGTCGGCCTGGCCTCCGCGGCGGAGGTGGCGCGTTCGCCCGAGGGCGACTGCACCGAGCACGCCGTGCTCACCGCCGCCATGCTCCGCGCCCAGAAGATCCCCGCGCGCGTTGCGACCGGCCTCGTGCTCGTCGAGGAAATCGCCGGCCGCAAGTCGATCTTCGGGTATCACATGTGGACGCAGGCGCTCATCGACGGGTGCTGGGTGGACTTCGACGCGACCCAGCCGCATCGCTTTGACGCGACGCACATCGCCCTGAGCGTTTCGCCCCTTGACGACGGCGCCCTGCTCAGCGAGATCACGTCGATCCTCCCGCTCATGGGCCGCCTGCGCATCGAGGTTGTCGAACTCGAGTATTAGAGCACGTTCACTGCGGGTGCGGCAGGTGCCGCTGCACGCTCGCGGCTCTGAGCGAGAGTGCTGTGCAGAGGGCAAGCGCGCCCGCCCGCGACACGATGTCCCCGGTGCTCCGCCCGCCACCGATCATCGCCCCACGCGGGGGCGATCGATGCCGCCCCGCAGCGATGCGCTTGAAATGGCAAAGCGCTGGCGCCGCCCGCGCTCCGCTATACTTGCGGCCGCATGTCCATCGACCTGACCGATCTTCCGCCGCTGCCGCCGCGCCCGGCCGATTCGCACAAGGGACATTTCGGCACAGTGCTCGTCATCGGCGGGTGCGACGACGGCGTGCACACGATGATCGGCGCGCCGGCCCTTGCCGCGCTCGCCGCCCTCCGCGCCGGCTGCGGCCTTGCGAAACTCGCGCTGCCCGAGTCGGTGCTTGCGTCGGCGATCGCCATCGCGCCCAGCGCCACGGGCATCGCCCTCCCCCTCGACGATGGCATGCGCCTGCGCTCCAGCGACGCCGCGGCACTGCTGGCGCCCGAGATCGAGCGGGCGGCGTGCCTCGCCGTCGGACCGGGCTGGGGCGTCGGCTTTGACCGCCAGCAACTGCTCATGTGGCTGCTGGCGCAGGATGAAGCGCCGATCGTCCTCGACGCCGACGGGCTCAACAACCTCGCCGAGGTGCGCGAATTTCCCGCGGACCTCCGCGCTTCGCTCATCCTCACGCCGCATCCGGGCGAGTTCGCTCGCCTCGCCGCGGCGCTGGGCGTGGCCGGCGGGGAGGGCGACCGCACCGCGGCCGCGGTCGAGATGGCCCAGCGCCTCGGCTGCGTCGTGGTGCTCAAGGGCGCGGCGACGATCGTGACCGACGGGCAGCGCACCTGGACCGCGGCTTTTCACAACCCCGCCCTCGCCACCGCCGGCACCGGCGATGTGCTCACCGGCGCGATCGCCTCGGCGGTGGCGCAGTGGTGGAAGCCGCACATGGGGCGAGTCAGCCCGACACAACTCGGCGGACTTGATCTCTACGACGCCGCACGCTGGGGGGTGGCGCTCCACGGACTGGCAGGCGCCCGCTGGGCGAAGGCGCACGGCTCGGCGGGCCTCCTCGCCGCCGAACTCGCCGACGAGATACCCGAAGTCCTCCGCGAAATCCGCGGGAGGTGAATGCCAATCACACCGGACGCGCTGAGAGAGGTTCTAACAAGAATGTCCGCCACAAAGACACGCAGGCACCACCAAGGGCAGAGTGATTTGATCGAGGCGCGTGAACGTCGCACGCCCGCGCTCCCCTGCGCAAAGCCTCCGGGTCGCGGCTAAACATGCCTCGATGCCTTCCCCTGGTGCGTAGTGCCTCATGCCTAGTGCCTCATGCCTAGTGCCTCATGCCCATTCCCATGCCACACGCCCTCACCACATCCTTCGACCTCCCGCCGCGCGACAAGCCCGGGCTGTTCATCACCGCGACCGACACCGGCGTCGGCAAGAC
>JBDIVQ010000119.1:0-11425 GCA_039794345.1 Phycisphaerae bacterium
GGTCGATGCATGGCACCATCGTTTGACCTCGCCGCTTTCAGACGGCGCGCGGTGCCATGCTTCGCGGCTCTGAGCGAAGCATGGCGAAAGGGCGGGCGCGCTCGACGTTCAAGAACGCTTGAGAGACGTTCCGTGCGCACGCCATGCATCGACCTCAGAGCGGGTCGATGCATGGCACCATCGTTTGACCTCGCCGCTTCGGTCTGATATCGGGCGCGCCTGAACATCACACTCTCACCTCCTATGCCCACACGCCGTGAATGGACCACCGATCGGGGCCGCGGCTGCGGCGCTCGCGCACGAGCCACAGCCAGCGCCCGCTCTGCTCCTGCACGGCGAAGCAGTCGCGGCCGGCGCCGCGGCCGGGCGGGGTCCGCCACCACTCCGGTTCGATCCGCTCGGGCCCGAGGCAGCGCCGGATCGCGCCGCCTCCGCCGCGCCACTGCACTCGATGCACCGGCCCATCGGGGGTGAGCGACACGACCTGCGCTTCGAGGGGCTGCTCGAAGAGCAGCGTCGGGCGGTCGCGCGGCGTGAGGCCGGCTTGCCGCTCCGATCCTGAATCGCCTTCGATCGCGGGGCGCATCACGAACGCCCGCTCGGGGAGGTGGGATTCGCGCAGCAGGGCCTGCTGCACGCGCGCTGCCCCGAGGCGGTTGCTCAGCGCATCGAGGAGTTCACTGGCGTCCCGCTGAACCTGCACCGCCGTGGCCCGCCCGCCCTCGCGCCAGTGCTCAGCCTGTTCGTGAGGCAGCCGGCCGATCGAGGCGGCGCGCACGCGAACCGCCTCGACGCCGAAGCCGAGGTGAGCCCGTTCGAGTTTCGGCCGCAGCAGCGTCCAGAGGTGGCGGACCTCGCGGCTGGGCCGGCCGAGGGTGATCGTCAGGCGCTCGGGCGGCAGGTCGGAGCGCACGAGTTCAACCTCGATCTGCCGGGCGCCGCATTCGCGCTCAAGCAGCGCGGCGGCAAGTCGGGCGAGCAGGTCGCGCACCGTCAGTTCGATCGCCTCGGTCTGCGCCGTCGGACCGTCGAAACCGCGCTCGACGGCCGGGGGCGGAATCGGCCGCACCGGCTCGATCGTCTCGATCGCCTGCCCCAGCGCGCGATCGAGGCGCAGGAGCAGCTCCTCGCCAAAGCGGGCGGGCAGGGTCGAGCGCGGCAGTTCGAGGAGATGTTCGATGCGGACGATGCCGATCTCGGCGAGGTCGGCGGTGGTGTCCGCCCTGACGCGCAGCGCCTCGACGGGGAGGGAGGCGATGGCGCGGCGCTGGCCGCCCGGCTCGACGATGATCGCCTCGCCCTCGCCGAAGCGCGACAGCGCCCAGGCGCAGGCGAAGGTCGGCGCGACGGCGGCGCGGGACTGAAAGCCGAGAACCGCCAGGTCGCCGCGGGCCCGGCGCAGCAATCGATCTTCGCCGCCGAAAACACGCTCGCATCCGCTCACATCCAGCAGCAGGCCGTCCGGTTCGCCCGGCCCGTCCTCATCGACGGCGACGGCGGGGGAGAAGCGCTGCGCCCAGGCGGCGAGCGATCGCAAGGCCGCACGGCGGCGCGACGGATCATCCGCTTCGAGACGCACCGTGTCGGCGCGAAAGAGCGCCCGCGCCTGCGCGAGGGGCAGTCCTGCGCGCACGCCTGCGGCCTGGGCGCGCTCGCAGCAATGCACGACAACCTGCCGCTGCGCCTCGGCGGCGAAGAGCAGGATGGGGCGGGCCTCGCTGACCAATTCACGCGATCTTCGATCGCGCCGGCGCAGGAGGTCGATCGGCCACGCGGGCAGCCAGATCGCCATCGCACGCCGTCCACTCGTGAACCTCTCCGGTGGCATCATCTCTCCGCACGGCCCAGAGCCGCGCGCTTCCTGACACAGGCTGCCCTCCCTTGCAGCGCAGCAGTTCGACCCTCCATGCCTGTTGCGAAGTGAGCGAAGGTTCCGGCGTGACGAGCCAGCGGGTGCGCGCGGCGGACAGTTCGCCGCGCTCACGCGCCGGCCGCGCCAGCCACGCCGGCGCGCCCCCCGCCGCGGCCGCGATCTGGAGGCGGCGCGAGTCGGCCATCGACAGCGCCCGACCGTCGGCAATCACCGCGGCCACCGCGCCGCAGCGCAGCGCCAGGTCGATCGCCCACACCCGCTCGGCCGTGCCGGCCGCCTCGACAAAGATGGACCGCTCGAGCAGGCGCCGGTCGCCCGGACCGTGCGGGTCGTTCGGATCGCGGCGGACAAGCGCGTGGGGATAGGGGCGGCAGCGCGAGCCGATCCAGAGGATCATCGCGCCCTCGCCGGCCTGGCCGCGCTGGATGACCGCCCGCCACGCGAGATCAATGAGGATGGCCAGCGGCGGGAGAGGGAGGCGGTCGGCGTGGTATGCGCTGGCGGCGGTGCGGTCGGGCGTGTCTGATTCGTCACTCGTCCAGCCCTCGAACCACTCGTGAACGCCGGGCAGGAGAGGCAGGGAAGGGGCGCAGAGCCAGGTGAGGTGCCGGTCGCGGCGCGACGGCCGGCCGGCCCACGCCTCGTTGGCCGCCTCGATGACCGCGCGCGCCGCGGCCTGGCGCACCGCCCGGTCGCACTCCGCCAGCCTGGGATGGCGATGCACGTCTGTTTGCATTTTGTTAGGATACAGCCGAACGGCGCCTGGTCAAGTCCCCTGCCTCGATTCGGAGAAAAAATGAACAGGAGCGGCCCGGAGAGGTCGCCCCTGCATGAGATTCAGGTTGTCGTCGCCGGCGGGGCGGCGGGGTCAGTTGGCCGCGGCGGTTTCGACGGCGGTGTAGCGGGGAATGCTCTCGTCGGCGGGGACGATGTCCACCGTGCGGTTGCGGAAGCGGACGGTGCCGTCGCACATCGCAAAGAGGGTGTCATCCTTGGCGCGCTTGACCATGTAGCCGGCCTTGTAGGGGGTGCCGACCTGGCGGACGATGATGGTGCCGGCGCAGGCGAACTGGCCCCCGTAAACCTTGACGCCGCGGTACTGCGGATTCGAGTCGCGGCCGTTCTTGGTCGACCCCTGACCCTTCTTATGTGCCATGACGCAAAACTCCGTTCCATCGAACCGGTCCGGAAGAACCGGGAAAAGCCGGCAAGGGTAGGCCGGGACTATCGCATGATCCACTGCTGGCGACGAAGGCGGACGGCCCTGGCCGGCTCAGCCAGCGGGTCGCCGGGGCAGTCATACTCGCGCGCCAGATGCTTGCGGATGACGACGTCCTTGCCCGAGATCGGATCCTTGACCACCTGCGTGTCGCTGCTCAGGCCGCCGATGAAGACGCGCACGTCGCGCACGTCCTCGAGTGTGCCCGCCTTCCAGATGAAGAGGCTCTCGCGGGCGTTCTCGCGGCCATGCTTGAGTTGCCCGATCACCTGATTCTTGGATTCGAGGAAGGGGTTCTTCATCATCTTGACGAGGCGCTCGGTGACCTCGTAGGGCGCCTGGCCGTCCTTGATGATGTCGCCGGCGTCGGTCGCGAGAATCGCGTTGGGAACGAAGATCTGGTCTTCGCCCGTCCGGTTCGTGACGAGATACGTCATGAACCAGTACATCTCCGTGTCGATCTGTATGAGGCGCAGGTCGTGCGTCACCTCGAACTGCAGTTCCCAGCGGGGCGGCTTGGCGCTCGGCTCGGGAGGCGCGGCCGCGACGGACGGAGAGGACGGCAGCGAGCAGGCGACAACGGCCAGAAGGGCCGCCGCGAGCAGTCGGGCGCACAGGCTGATTCGTCGCATGAGGGATTCTCCCGTGGGTGGCGTCGCAGACGCGCAGCCCTAGCATATCCGAGACCCGCCCGCCGGACCAGAACCTGGCGCTGTCCACCTTCGCTCGCCCGGCGGCGGGGCGGTTGCCAAGGGCGTGGATCCGCGATCAAAGGTCAACCGTGTCCCAAGTCAGACCATTCCAGGTCTCCCACTGCCATGCCTGAAGTTCGTGCCGAAACGATCATTCGCGTGCCCCCGTCCCGGCTGGGCGAAGCGGTCGCCCAGGTCATGGCGCGGGGAGTCGAGGCGGGGGCCGCCGAGCGCTTCACGGCCTACCTCCAGTGCCAGGGGCACGCGACGGATCTCTGCTGGGCCGTACAGGGACAGGACGGATCCCTCGGGCCGGCATTCCTCGCCATCCCCAATGTCGGACGCACGGCAATGATCTTCGTCACCGCCCCCAAGACCGCCGCCGACGTCCTGCGACTGGCCCGGCTCATCGACGAGGCGCATGCCCGGCTCGATCCGACGCGCGTGGCGCTGGCGCAGGCCTTGCTCGAACCGGACGAAGCGCTGCTCGCGCGGGCGTTCGTGCAGGCGGGATACACCCGGCTGGCGATGCTGCACTACATGGAGCGGCGGCTGACGCGGCTGCGCTCCTTTCCCTCGCCCCAGTGGCCCTCCGAAGCCACGCTCCTTCCCTACCGGCCGGCGCTCGACGATCAGTTCAAACAGGCCCTGGCGGCGAGTTACGTCGAGACGCTCGACTGCCCGGCTCTGTGCGGGCTGCGCGACCTTGAAGATGTGCTGCGCGACCACAAGGGCACGGGTGTGCAGGATCCGACCTTGTGGACGCTCGTGCTGTGGGAGGGCCGGCCGGCCGCGGTCTTGCTGCTCAACCCCCAGGCTGACGGAGAATCGGTCGAACTCTCCTACCTCGGCGTCGGGGCGGAGCATCGACGCCGGGGGCTGGGACGGCGCCTGATGGCGCACGCCATGCACCAGTTATCGGAGCGGCCATTTCGCCGCTTCACCCTCGCTGTCGATGAGCGAAACGAGCCGGCGCTCAACCTCTATCGCTCGTTCGGCCTGGCGATCGCCGATCGGCGGCTGGCCTACATCCGCCCGGTGGCCGATGAAAGGGGGTCGTAACCGGCCGTCAGCCGTCTATGATCCACGTTCCAGAACGACCCGGCGCGGCCCGCGCCCCCTTGACCACCCTCCATGAAGAACTTCTGGCGCTTCGCCAAGCACATCCTCCGGTACCGGGCGACCATCGTCTTCGCCCTCATCGCCGCAGTTATTTCGGCGGCGTGCTTCGGCGCCGGCATCGCCACCATCCCCCTCATCCTCAAGGCGATGCTCGGCGACGAGACGCGCTCGCTGCGCGACCTGGCGATCGACTACAACGGGCGCATCAGCAATCTCGTTCCCCAGGAGTGGATCGACCGTCTCCCCACGGACGCGTTCCAGGGAATCCTCGTCGTGCTCGGCCTGGTCCTGTCGCTGACGCTCATCGGCGCCGTCGCCAAGTATTTCCATACGCTGCTGGCGATGACGGCGTGCATCCGCACCATCGCCAACATCCGCAAGGCCGCATTCTACCGGGTCATCCATTTCCCCCTGCGCTCGATCGTAGCCGAGGGGACGATGGACTCGATCAGCCGCATCGTCCGCGACTCGAACCAGCTGGGAAAGGGGTTCACGGCGATCACGAGCAAGGCGGTGCATGAACTGTTCAAGGGCGCGGCGGCGCTGATCGTCGCCATCGCGCTGGACTGGAAGATGAGCCTCATCGCGCTCATCGGCGCGCCCGTGCTGGGCGGCTGCGTGCGCTTCTTCAGCCGACGCATCAAGATCGCCAGCAAGAAGGCGCTCAAGCAGGCGGGGCTGATGCTCGGCACCATTGCGCAGTCGGTGCAGGGCATTCGCGTCGTCAAGGTTCACACCGCCGAGCGGCAGGAGGTCGGCCGGTTCAACCGGGCGAACAAGCGGCTGCTCGCGGCGGAGATGTCGATCCGGCGGGCCAAGGCGCTCTCCTCGCCGGTCGTCGAGGGAATCACGATGATCGGCATCATCGTGCTCGGCGGGTTCAGCGCGTGGTACATCCTGCAGGGCGCGGCGGACCGGACGCACGCGATCGCCGCCCTGGCCGCCCTCGGCGCTGCCGGCGCTTCGGTGAGGCCGCTGAGCCAGTTGAGCAACGACGTGTACGAGGCCGCCGCCGCCGCCGACCGCCTCGTCCAACTCCTGCGCGGAAAGGTCGAGAAGTCGCGCGGAGACACGCGCCAGCGACTCGCCCCGCACTCCCAATCCATCGAGTTCCGCAACGTCGTCTTCACCTACCCCAACGCCAATCATGCGGCGATCGACGGCGTCACCCTCAAGATCAACTACGGCGAGGTCGTCGCCTTCGTCGGCCCCAACGGATGCGGGAAGACCACGCTCCTGAGCCTCATCCCGCGCCTCTTCGATCCTGACTCGGGGCACGTGCTCATCGACGGCACCGACATCGGCGAGGTCTCCCTCAAGAGCCTGCGACAGCAGATCGGCGTCGTCACCCAGGAAACGGTGATCTTCAACGACACGATCAACAACAACATCGCCTACGGCAGCGGCGTGATCGACCAGACTCGCATCGAGGCCGCCGCCGCCGCCGCCCTCGCCGACGAGTTCATCCGCGCCAAGCCGCAGGGCTACGAGACCATCGTCGGCGAGCAGGGAGTGACGCTCTCGGGCGGGCAGCGGCAGCGCATCGCCATCGCCCGCGCCATCCTCCGCAATCCGCGCATCCTCATCCTCGACGAGGCGACCAGCATGATCGACGCCGACTCCGAGGCGCAGATCAACGCCGTCCTCGACCGCTTCTGCCACGACCGCACCAGCCTCGTCATCGCGCACCGCCTGAGCACGGTGATCAACGCCGACCGCATCGTCGTGATGGACCGCGGGCGCATCGTGGACATCGGGCGGCACCGCGACCTGCTCGATCGCTGCCCGCTCTACCAGCAACTCTGCCGCACGCAACTGGGCGGCCTCGACGCGGCGTGAGCGTGCGGCATGGCGGCGCGGGTGGTTCTGCTCTCGTCCTTCCCTACGATTGCCGCATCATGACCGAGCCGCAGCGAACCGGGGCCGAGGAGACCGCCTACGCCGAGCAACTCATTGCCGACCGGCGCGCCAAGGTCCGCCGCCTGCGCGAACAACTCGGCATCAATCCCTACGGCCGGCGCGTGGACGGGCTCGTCTCCATCGCCGAGGCGCGCGCTCGCTTCATCGAAGGCGCCGAGGGCGCCGATCGCCCGGTCATTCGCACGGCCGGGCGCGTCATGCTCCACCGCGACGGCGGGAAACTCCACTGGCTCAACCTCCGCGACCTCACGGGCGACCTCCAGATCGCCGTCTCGAAGAAGGACGCGGACGAGCAGAGTTTCGCCGTCACTGAACTGACCGACCTCGGCGACATCATTGTCGTCGAGGGGCCGGTGATGAAGACGCGCACCGGCGAGATCACGATCTGGGCGAGCCGCGTCGAGATGGCGTGCAAGAGCATCGCCCTGCCGCCGGACAAGTTTCACGGAATCGAAGACCCCGAGATGCGCTACCGCCAGCGGTACGTGGACATGTACGTCCGCCCCGAGGTCGCGCGGACGTTCCTCCGCCGCTCGCAACTGATGAGTTCGATCCGTCGCTACATGGACAGCCGGGGGTATCTCGAGGTGGAGACGCCGATGCTCCAGGCGCAGGCCGGGGGGGCGGCGGCGCGGCCCTTTGTCACACACCTCAACGCGCTCGACATCGACGTCTTCCTCCGCATCGCGCCGGAACTCTACCTCAAGCGGCTGCTCGTGGGCGGCATGCCGAAGGTCTACGAGATCAACCGCAACTTCCGCAACGAGGGGGTCGATCGCAGCCACAACCCCGAGTTCACCATGATGGAGGTGTACGAGGCGTTCGGCGACTGCGAGACGATGCTCGACCTGACGGAGGGGCTGATCCACGAACTGGCGGTCGAAGTGACCGGCGCCGCGGGAGGCCGGCCCCTGCTCGAGTTCGACGGCCATCTGATCAACTGCGCGCGCCCCTTTGGCCGCGTGACCTACGGGCACCTCTTCGAGCGCGGGCTGGGCGTGCCGATGTTCGACGAGAACGCGGTGCGCGCTGAGGCGAAGAAGCGCGGCCTCGAAGGGGCCGACGGCAGGGACCACTGGCTCCTCGTCAGCGATCTCTTCGACCGATTCGCCGAACAGGGCATCGACCCGGCGCGCCCGACGTTTGTCATGGACTTTCCCAGCGCCATCTCGCCGCTCACGCGACCGCACGAAGATCGCCCCGAACTCGCATACCGCTGGGAGCTCTTCATCGCCGGCCTGGAGTTCGCCAACTCCTACACCGAACTCAACGACCCCGACGTGCAGGAGCGCAAGTTCACGGAGCAGTTGCGCGGCGCCAATGTCGAGGATGCGACCTTCCGCACCCTTGATCACGACTTCCTCAACGCGCTGCGCGTCGGCATGCCGCCGGCGGGCGGGCTGGGCGTCGGCATCGATCGCGTCATGATGCTCATGACGGGTAACAGATCGATCCGCGATGTGATTCCATTCCCGTTCATGAGGCCGGCGAGCGCAGCGCCGCCGGCGCAGAGCGAAAACCCGCCATGAGCGAGGACGCCACTGCACGCCCGCCGCTCCGGGCCAGCGTGCGGTGCGAGCGGCACCGGCGCACGAGCGCACGTGCACTCTCGCCATGGGGCGTCCGGGGTGCTGTGTCCCCTGACCGGTGCCATGCATCGACCTGCTCTGAGGTCGATGCATGTCGGGCGCGCGGAAAGCCTCGCGGAGTTCAACGAAGGTCGTGCGCCCCTGCCCTCTCGCCATGCTTCGCCCAGAGCGGCGAAGCATGGCACCATCGTGGGGCGTCCGGGACCGGTGCCATGCATCGACCGGCTCTGAGGTCGATGCATGCCGGACGCACGGGTGACTTCCGAAGTTCAACGAAGATCGTGCGCGCCTGCCCTCTCGCCATGCTTCGCCCAGAGCGGCGAAGCATGGCACCATCCTGGGCGTCCGAGTGTGGTGTCCCCTGACCGGTGCCATGCATCGACCGGCTCTGAGGTCGATGCATGCCGGGCGCGCGAATGACTCCCGAGATTCAACAAACATCGAGCGCGCCTGCCCTCTCGCCATGCTTCGCCCAGAGCGGCGAAGCATGGCACCATCGTGGGGCGTTCGGGTGTGGAGTCCCCTGACCGGTGCCATGCATCGACCGGCTCTGAGGTCGATGCATGCCGGGCGCACGGGTGACTCCCGAAGTTCAACGAAGATCGTGCGCCCCTGCCCCCTCGCCATGCTTCGCCCAGAGCGGCGAAGCATGGCACCGCGCGACGTCGGAAGGTGGCGCCACTGCACCCTTGCCACTCCGGGCGAGAGTGCAGTGAGAGAGGCAAGGGTGACCGTCCTTGCCGGCGCCTCGGCCCGGGGCGGCAGCGATCGAAGAAGCCCTATGAACCCGACTCAGGTTCCGCCGGCGCTTCGCCGCGGTCGCGTGCGAGGTGGAAGATCGACGGCACGTTCGCCCGCCACCGGCGCAACCACAGGGTGATGAGCGTCTCCTCGACGTTGGTGAGAATGACGAGGAGAATGGCGAGGCGCGGCAGCCAGAGCGGACCGTCGAGGATGATCGCGATCGCTCCGGCGGAGACGAAGAGCCAGCATGACTTCGCCGCCCACGTGTGGTACGCGGGCCAACGGCCGAAGCGGGCCAGCGCCGCCACGAGCGAGACCGCGTAACTGGCCATCATCACCGAGAGAAGCAGCGACTCGCCGGCGACGAAACCCGGCTCGAGGAGCATGATGCCAAAGAGCAGCGCCGCGTACATGAACGCGTCGGCCAGGCTGTCGAGCCGCGCACCGAGCACCGACCGCTGGTGAAAAACGACCGCGATGCGGCCGTCGAGCCAGTCCGTGATGAGCAGCCCCGCGAAGAGCCACAGGAACTCACGCTCGCGACCGGTGCAGGCGAGCCAGAAGAGCACGCCTGAACCCAGCAGCCGCAAAACGGTGAGCACGTTGGGAAGCGTGAGCCGACGGTGCGACGGCTCGTCGCGCTCAGTTCGCCCCTCGCCGCCGGGATGCACGGTCCCTTCGGGCAACGCGACCTCCGGCGGAAGTCTACCGCCCCGCGGGGCGGGAGCCGCCGCGGTCGGCCCGGACATAGCCGGGGCGCCGTGGCGCGTTTCGGCGGAGAGGAACGGCGAGCGTCAGTCATTCTCGCGCGGGGTGCGGAAGGGCGACTTGACTGACTGCGAGCCACCCCCGCCCCGCGCGGCGCCAGATGAGCGCGCCGCCCTGTGGCCGCGGAGCCTAACGTGTTTGCACCGACCGGTGCGCCGCGACCGGCGCAGAGTAAACACCGACTTCCTGAGGTTGCCGCCGTGCCAACGAAACAGCGACCTGCCCGCGTGCGGCCCGAAGATGCCGCCGCCGAGGCGTCCCTCTCCCGCCGCCGCTTTCTTGTAACAACAGGCGTCGTCACCGCCCTGGCCGGCTTCGAGTCGCCGTCGAGCGCCGTATCGCCCGCCGGCGCTGCGGGCGCGCCCGACATCGAGGCGCCGGCCGTTCAGCCCGGGCAGCCCGCTGTACCCGCCTCCGACATCACGGTTGAATCCATCGCGCAGGCCGAGAAAGTTGCCGCGCTCGAGTTCACGCCGCCGGAGCGCGAGATGCTGCTGCGCGGCGTGCAGCAGGCGGCACGCTCCTACACCCGCCGACGCGAGACGCCCCTGCCCAACGGATTGGCCCCCGCGACCATCTTCGACCCGCGCCTGCCGGGTATGTCCTTCTCCGAGGCGCCCTCGCGCTTCGTCCGCTCGCAGGGTGATCCCGGCCCGCTTCCCGCCGCCGACATCGACATCGCCTATGCGCCGGTGACTTCGCTCTCGTGCTGGATCGAGCGCGGCGAACTCTCCAGCGAGCGCCTCACGCGAATCTACCTCGAGCGCATCAGGCGCATCGCGCCGAAACTCGAGTGCATCATCACAATCACCGAAGACCTCGCGCTCACACAGGCGAAACAGGCCGACGCGGAAATCAGCGCCGGCCGATACCGCGGTCCGCTGCACGGCATTCCCTACGGCGCCAAGGACCTCTTCGACACCGCCGGCATCCGCACCTCGTGGGGCGCCACACCCTACAAGGATCGCGTGCCCGAGACCGATGCCGCGGTCATTCGCAAACTCAATGACGCCGGCGCCGTCCTCATCGCCAAGACGACCCTCGGCGCACTCGCCTACGGCGATCAGTGGTTCGGCGGGCGCACCAACAACCCCTTCAATCTCGAGCAGGGTTCGAGCGGCTCCAGCGCCGGCTCGGCGGCGGGCGTCGTCGCGGGCCTCTTCGCCTTTGCGCTGGGCACGGAGACGCTCGGCTCCATCGTCTCGCCCTGCATGCGCTGCGGCGCGACGGGTTTGCGCCCGACTTTCGGCCGCGTGCCGCGCACCGGCGCCATGGCCCTGTGCTGGTCGCTCGACAAGGTCGGCCCGCTGGCGCGGATCGTTGAGGATTGCGCGCTGGTGCTCGACGCGATTTGCGGCCGCGACGCCGGCGATCCTTCCTCGCTCGACATGCCCTTCACCTTCGATGCGGCCGCTCCGCTCGATCAACTCCGCATCGGCTACGACCCCGCGTGGTTCGAAGGCCGCGGCGCGGTCGATCTCGATCGGGCGGCGCTTGA
>JBDIVQ010000120.1:0-11381 GCA_039794345.1 Phycisphaerae bacterium
GCGACGAGCAGCGCCTCGCGCGACAGCCAGCCGCGCACAGTTCCGTGCGTCCACCCGACGGCGAGGACCGTGCCCACCTGCCGCGCCCGGCGATTGACCGCGAAGGCGAAGAGAAGTCCCGCCAGCAGCGCCGCGGAGACGATCAGAAACAGGCTCAGGCCGATGAACAGCCCGCCGAAGTCCGTCGTCGGCTTCGCCGCCGCCAGCGCCGCCTGCCGCACAGGCTCGAAGGAGAACCCGAACGCGGCGGGGTCGAGCTGCTCGATGAGCGCCTCGCGTGTCAGCGTCGAATCCGGCGGTACGCGGATCGCCGTGAGATTGCCGAAGCGGTTCGACCACAGATTCTGCGCTGCGGCAAGAGTGATGAAGGCCTTGGGCGCGCCGCGGAACTCGTCCCAGTACGCCTCGTCCTTGTCGCGTATGCGTTCGAGATCGACGGGGATGCCGGGATTCCAGTCGCGGCAGTCAGCGCTGTCGCTCAGGCCGGGAATGTCGGGCATGAGGGCCGGGTCCGCGGCGGGGCCGGTCTGTTCGATGATGCCCGCGACGCGCAACGTCGCGCTGCGCTCGGTGAGGCGCCGACCCGCTTGGAGCACGAAGTAGCGCAACTCGATCGCGTCGCCGACGCTCGCCTGGAGGTCGTCCGCCGCCCAGCGGGTGAGGATGATCTCGTCGTGGCCCAGAGACTCCGGCACGACGGCGCGCCACGCCGGCAGCAGCGATGCGTCGGCCGCGAGCGGGCCGATGCCCGCGACGGTCGAATAGGGCGTCACCCGCTCGCCGTGGCGCATCTCGTTGACGAAGTAGGTCAGGATGCCGACGCTGCGCGGCTCGATCGACGCGGCGGCTCGCACGACTGGCGCCTCGAGAAAAACGCGCGGCGTGCGCCACTCCACGGCGCCGTCCGCAGCGCTGTCGCGTGAATCGAGGCCGAGGTCCGCAGCGCTCCAGGCGGCCTTGAGGTGCGCATCGAGCGGCGACTGCCCGGTCTGCTCAATCCGTTGATGACCCGAGGCGAGCAGCAGATTCGCCCGTCCCGGCTGTTCCGCCTGGCGCGCCAGCCACGCCAGCGGCACGAACACGTTGAAAGGGGGCGTCTGATCGGCCGTCAGACTGAATCGGCCGAAGTGCGCCTCGTCTGCCACGCCCGCAACGGTGAGGCGCAGGGCGAGGACCGCATCATCCGTCGTCGCGAAGGTGAGATCGCGCGAGAGGGCCGAGGGCCGGTTGACGCGCAGCACGATCGTCTCGCCGGGCTGAAGCGCCAATTGCGCCGCGAGGCGCTCGCTGACCAGCGCTTCGCCGTTGCGCAGGTCGGGCGGCGATCCCGCCTGCGGGGCCATGCTGAAGAAGCGCTCGTCCACGCCGGCCACGAAGACGTTGAGCGCTCGTCGCGAGCGATCGACGGTGGAGGCGATGCCCTGAAGTTGCAGGACCGGCGCGAGGCGGCGCGATGGATCGCGCCGCTCAATCAACTCCGCCAGTTCGCTGCGGACGAATCGATCGCCGGTGGCCATGGCCGCGTCGATCGAGCCGATGCGGGCCAGCGCCGCATCGCGCAGCGTCTGCCGCACCGATTCGCCGACGATGAGCGCGCCGACGAGCACCATCGCGGCCAGCGCCGTGCCCAGCAGCGTTCCGCTCAGCGCGCGGCGGTCGTGCATGGCGCTGCGCCACACCAGCCGCCAGATCGTCATGGCCCCACCCCGTGCGCCGCGTCGTGCGCGACTGGCTCAACGAGCCGACCCGCCCGGAGTTCCAGTGTCCGGTCCATCTTCGCCGCGAGTGCGGTCGCATGAGTGACAACGAGCAGCGCGGCGCTGCGCTCGCGGCTGAGCCGCGCGAGAATCGACCAGACCTCCTGCGCCGACGCCGCATCGAGCGAGCCCGTCGGCTCGTCGGCGAGGATGACATCGGGTTGATTGATCAGCGAGCGGACGACGGCGACGCGCTGGCACTCGCCGCCGGAGAGTTGCCCCGGCCGGTGATGCAGGCGGTCAGCCAGCCCCACCTCGGCGAGAAGGTCTTTCGCCCGCTTCAAGGCGGCGCCATCCCCGCCCCTGGCCCCCGGCGCGAGCGTCGGAATGAGGACATTCTCCAGCGCCGTGCACTGCGGCAGGAGGTGGTGCATCTGGAAGATGAAGCCGAAGCGGTCGCGTCGCAGCGCCGCGCACCTCGCCGGCGGCAGCGAGTCGATGCGCTCGCCGCCGAGGCGGATCTCGCCGCTCGTCGGCGCATCCAGTGTGCCGATGAGATTGAGCAGCGTGCTCTTGCCCGATCCCGAAGGGCCGACAACAGCCACCGATTCGCCGCGCTCGACGCTGAGCGAAACGTCGTCGAGAATGGTCAGGTCCGGCGCACCGGCCGCGCCTTCGTAGCGCTTGACGAGATGATCAACGCGCAGCAGCGGTCCGGAAGGGGTCACGATCGGCGCTCTCGGGCATGTCGCGTCGGAGGATGAGCCATGCATCAAGCGTATGCCCTCAACGCGTCGCCGCGCCGGCGTTGGGGGAGACGAGCGGCCGGCCGTGCGGCAGGGGGTCGGGAATGTCGGCAAACTCGCGCGCTGCGGCGAAGAGGGGGTCGAAGTCCTTCTCCACGTTGCCGATGAGGCAGTCGGTCAGGTCGCGGCGGAACTCGGGGCGGGCGCGGAGAAACTCGCCGAAACTGAACTCAGTGTCGTAGAAGGCGTAGACGAGGCGGCGCATCGCTTCGATGCCTGCGCGGAACTTCTCGCCGTAGGCCGCGAACCTCCCCGCTGAGCAATCCCCGTCGTGCAGCGCTTCGTGCACGGCGTCGCCCGCCATGACGCCCGAGTAGAGAGCGAGAAAGACGCCGGAAGAGAAGACCGGATCGAGGAAGCCGAAGGCGTCGCCGACGAGCAGCAGGCCGTCCGCGGCGCAATGCTTCGAGCGATAGGAGTAGTCGCCCGTCACGCGGTACTCGCCCTGCGGCGCCGCGCCGGCGAGGTGGGACCTGATCCATGGCTGAATCGCCACCTCGCGCTCAAACACCCCGCGCAGGTCGAGGTCGCCGTCGCGGTAGAGATAGTCCTTCTCGCAAACGATGCCGACGCTGACGATGTCGTCGGGAAGCGGGATGTACCAGAACCACCCTTTGCCCGGGAGGTAGGCAATGGTCGTGGCGCCCTCGTCTATCCCGGGATCGCGATGCGCGCCGCGGTAGTACGTCCACAGGGCGATCTTGCGCAGTTCGGGATCGCTGATGCGCCAGCCCAACTGGTTGACGGCGAAGGAGTCGCGGCCCGTGGCGTCGAGCGTTATCGAACCGCGGAACTCGATCTCGTTTCCGCCTTCATCCGCCGCGACGACGCCGGCGACGGCATCGCCGGCGCGAATCAGCCGTCGCGCCGCGAGGCCCGGGCGCACCTCCGCTCCCTTCTGCTTCGCGTTGTCGAGGAGGATCTCGTCGAAGGCGCTGCGCACGACCTGCCACGTCCGCGCGCAGTCGTGGTCGATGTGCTCGCGGAAGTAGAAGGGGACCGTCTGCTCTCCATCGAGCCCGACAAACTGCACGCTGTGCTTGCGGACGACGCACGAGGAAGAATCGATCCTCTCAACCAATCCCAGACGCTGGAGGGGGAACCAGCAGTACGGGATGAGCGACTCGCCGATGCGGTAGCGCGGAAAGGTCGCGCGATCGATGATGATCGTCCGCCGGCCGTGCTCGGCGAGAATGGCGCCGGCGGAGGAGCCGGCCGGTCCGGCGCCGATGATGACCGCGTCGCACTCGATCACACTGGGCCGCACGGAAGTCATGGCGCATGGCTCGATTCAACAGGGGGGAGAATCTCCACCACTTCGGCCAGCGTTCGACCGCCGCCGTCATAGAGCAGCGTGTGCCGGCCGTACAGCGTGGTGTCGCTCCGAAGGGCGAAGACGGAGCGCGTCGTGGGATCGCTGCGGAAACGGAAGTATGCGCTCGGGCGGCACTGATGCTCGACTTTGTGCTCGTGGAGAATGGCGCCGAGCGGACGGCGGCACTCGATGATGCGGCGCACCGCGTCGGGGGCGAAGGCGCTGAGGTCAATGCGGATCGCGCCGTACTCGACGGGGCGCTCGTCGGCATCGCGCAGCAGGACCACCTGCCGCCGCAGCCACGAGCCGTCCCGCCGCACCTCCAGCAGGCGCAGGCTGATCGGGCCGCCGAAATAATCCTCCAGCGTGGTGGTCATGTCGCGATCATGCACCAGCAGGTCGCGATAGGGCGGCGGAACCAGCGCCGCGTCCACCGGCTCGACCGCGGGCATCGAGTCGCCTTGCTCGGCGTAGAACTCGTCGAGCGGGAACATGAGGTCGGCGATGCGATGAGTGAGCGGCATCATGCGGGCTTTCCGTACCATGTCCAGACGGCGGCGGCCAATGGTAGGGGTGATCCGATCCTGCGGATTCTCCTTCCTCCCTTGTAGTGATCGAATGGCGCGCGGTTGCCCCGCGGGGGCGATGGGGCAGCGCGGCGCTACTCCTCGATGAACACCCAGCGCCGGGCCTTGAGTTCAAAACGCGGCAGTTCCCCGCTCGCGGCGGCCCGCACCGGCACGCGGAGGTTCCACGCGTCGCGGATGGCCTGCTCCACGCGGCCGCACAGGCCCGGCACGTCGCCCACTCCCGAAACCGGTTCGATGACCACCCGCAGGTCCGCCATGCCGCGGCGGCGCCCGATTTCCGCGCGATACTCCGCCACGTCCCGGAACGCGCCCATGATCGCGTCCAGGGCGCTGGGGTAGAGATTCGTCCCGCGGATCACGACCATGTCGTCGCGTCGCCCGATGATCCCGCCGCGCAGGCGCAGCGAGACGCGGCCGCACGCGCACTTTCCCGGCGCCTCCGGGCAGACGAGATCGCCGGTGCGGTAGCGAAGAACGGGCGAACCGGCCCGGCCGAGCGTGGTGAGGACCAGTTCGCCCTCCGCGCCGGCCCGGTCCGGCGGAAAAGGCAAACCCTGCGCATCGATCACCTCGCAGAGGTACATGCCCTCGTTCACGTGCAGCACGCCTGGGCACTGCGGACACTCGAAGGTGACCGGCCCGACCTCCGTCATGCCGTGATGGTCCAGGACCCGCGCGCCCGGCCAGAGTTGCTCGATCCGCGTGCGGATGGCGGGCACGCTTCCTCCCGGCTCGCCGGCCACGATGAGGCGCCGCACCGCCGCCCCGGAAAGATCCAGCCCTTCCTCAGCCGACGCCTCACCGAGGCGGATCGCGTAGGTCGGCGTGCAGCACACGACGGAAACCTCGTTGGCGAGGAGGGCGCGCAGCCGGGTCGAAGTGTTCATTCCCCCCCCTGGGATGCACAGGCAGCCTCGCGCCAGCGCCGCGTCCCACGCCATCCAGAACCCGATGAACGGGCCGAAGGAGCAGGGAAAGAGCGCGCGATCCTGATCGGTCACGCCCGCGGCGTCGAAGACGGCCTGCCAGCCTCCGAGGAGCCACTGCCAGTCCTCCGGCGTGTCGAGCCAGCGCAGCGGACGGCCCGTCGTCGAACTCGTCTGGTGCAGGCGGGTGTAGCGGCTCAGCGGATAGGTCAGGTTCGTGCCGTAGGGAGGATGGGCCTCCTGATCGGCGGCGAGTTCGGCCTTGGTGAGCGCGGGCATCCGGTCGCGAAAGTCGGCGAGCGACGCCACGCCGACGTCCAGCCCCGCGCCGCGCAACCGCGCCGACCAGAAGGGGTTGTCGCGGTGGATCGCCTCGATGACTGATCGCAGCCGGCCCAGCTGGTGGGCGTCGATCTGTGCGCGATCGGTGAAGCGAATCTCCGTCATGATCGAATCAGTGCCCGCTCCGCAGCGCCTCAGCGGAGGCGGCCGGCCGTGCCGGTCCCGGCGCGGGTTTGTAGAGGGTGACGAGCATCCCGCCGCACGCCGCCAGAACGATGCCGAGGACGAAGGGCCATCGAATGGCGGACCACCCGCCCGCAGGGGGATGCATCGCCAGCGTGACGAGAGCGTTGACGATCGGCGCTCCCGCGAAGATGATGGCCATGACGACAGCCGGGTGTCCCTTGGCGCCGAAGGCGAGCAGGACGCAAAACGCGCCGACGGCTCCCACCGCCCCGGCGAGCAGCGACCAGGCAATTCCGGCAGCCGGCATCGTCCACCCCGCGCCCGAAAGCACGAGCAGGGCCGCCGGCGCAAGGACCGCGATCAGGACGTAGGCGATGCCGACCCACAGAAACGCCTTGTACCGTCCATTCGCGGCGTCGGCCATGCTCACCTGGCCGGTGTGAAGGAAAATGCCGTACACGCCCCAGCACGCCACCGTCATAAGGGCGAAGGTGATCCAGAGCGACCCGCTCGAAGGGGTGGATTGCGGCATGGAGCGCGTTCCTTACGGTTCGGCGTTGAGCAGTTCGGGCGGGGCCGCCTCGATGAGGCGCATGAAGGCCTCGGGCATCGGCGCAGCGCGCAGCCGCCCTTCGGGGCCGTGATTCGTAGCGTAGAGCGCCGTCACGCTGCCGCGCGCCACAATGGGCGAGGAGGCCGTCGAGCCTTTCGCGTCAACTTTACGGAAGTTGAACCGGTAGGTGATGGCCTTGTCCGTCTTGCGCTCGACGAGCAACTGGACTTCCATCTCATCCTGAAAGCGCAGAGGGGCGAGGTAGCGGCAGGCGACCTCGACGCGCGGCCAGCCCGTCATCTTGTCGCCCACCTGAACGTGAACCGTCTCGCCGATCGAGCGAACGAAGGCGTGCTCAACAGCCTCCATGATGCGGAGGTAGTTGGCGAAGTGCATGATGCCGGCGGCGTCCGTGTCGGCGAACTCGACGAGGCGGCGAACTCGAAATTCAAAGGGCATGAGGCAGTCTCGGTTCAGACGGGAAGGGGACGCGCCGACGGCCGATGGCGCCGACTCGCCACCATCATACACACCTCCTCCACCTCGCGGGCCATCCGATCGACTCCGAAGTGCGCCAGCACGCGCTCACGGCCGGCCGCGCCGAGCGCCCGGGCGCTCGGCCGGTCGCGCAGCAGGGAGGCGAGCGACTCGGCGAGGGATTCGGGGTCATCAGGCGCGCAGAGCACTCCGCCGCCGGCCGCTTCGAGCAGTTCGGGGAAAGCGCCGTGCCGCGGCTGCACGACGGGCACGCCGCACGCCAGCGCCTCGAGGATGTACAGGCCGAAGGACTCGCCGTAGGTTGCGGGAACGGAGAAGACGTCGAGGCAGCGCAGCAGGTCGATCTTGGCGGCGCGGTCCACGTTGGGGAGGATCTCGACGCCGCCCAGCGCCCCCGCCTCGCGCAGCCTCGCTCGCAGTCCCTCGACGAACGCCTCGTCGCCGCGGAGCATCACTCCCGCCGCGCGGAGCCTCGCGCCCGCAAACTCCGCCCTCCTGCGAAGCAGGATGAATGCCTCGACGAGCGTCGCGAGCCCTTTCTCGCGGCACAGGCGCGCCAGATAGCCGATCGTTGGCGGTTCCTGCTCGCTGCGTTCGAGGTTCGGCGCGAAGTCGGCAAGATCGATTCCGTTGAGAACCACCTGAACGCGGTCGCTCGGCAGGCCGAGGCGTTCGATCATCAGGTCGCCGCAATACCGGCTCACGGCGATGAAGCCGTCAATCCCCTGCACTCGCTCGCGCATGACCTGCCACGCCTGCTCGCGGTGCGTCGGCGGCAGCGAGTCGAGGAACGGCGCCTCGCCCTGCAGCGTGCAGAGGATCGGGCAGCGGAACTCCGACGCGAGCGCTTCCGTCAGGCCGCAGAGCATCGCGTTGGAGAGGAGGATGCACTCCGGGCCCGCCTCGGAATTCAGCGCGTCAATGAGGCGATGCACCTCGGCCGCCTGCCGCCCGTCGAGGCCGCGCAGCGTCGAGATCGTCAGGTCGCCCAGTTCGGCGGCGCCGGTCATGTTGCTGCGCCGGGCGACCCAGCGGAGCAGCCTCGGCGCGTCGAGGCTTCGGCGCAGCCACGCCGGCAGGCGCGCCGCCAGCGCTGACTTGTACTGCAGGTACATGTTGATCCCGCCGAGGTAAACGGGTTCGCGCTCCTCCGGCTCGTGATCTTCGAGGACGAAGGGGAGATAGAGCGGGACCAGGCGCACGTCATGGCCGCGGCGGCGCAGGGCGTGGCCAAGGGCGTTGTCGCGCAGGCACGAGCCGCAATAGAAACTTCCGGTGCCGGGAATGAGCTGCACGATTCGCATCGCGGCGGCGGCCCCTAGGCGATCGACGCTTCCCGGTGCCGTTCCAGGAAGAAGTCGTGCAGGAGGCGGTCGATCTGGAGCAGTCCCTTGCGCGTCGTCTCGATGCCGCCGCTCACGACGCGCAGACACCCCTCCGCAGCGTGCCGCTCGACTTGCCCGGCGAAGCGCTCGATCACGCTCACGCCGAACTTCTCGCGGAAATACCCGTCTTGCACCGACCCGAGTTTCAATTGGAGAATGAACTCGCGGATGAGGCGCTCTTCAGCCGTCGTGACGAGCGAGCGGTGAATCGGCAGTTCACCGGCCTCGATGCGCTCGACATAGGGGTCAAAGTGGTTCTCGTTCTGGAAGTGCACGCCGCCCAGGTGTGAGAAGGAGGAGACGCCCAGGCCGAGCATGTCCGCTCCCGTCCACAGCGCATCGCGATAGAGGAACTTCACACTCGAGTCGCGCACGGCGGTGTAGGCGCTGCCGATGAGATACCCGGCCTCCTCAAGGCGCGTGAAAGCCTCATCAAGCCAGCGCCGTTTGGTGCGCCAGTCCGCCACCGGCACGGCATCGACCCCGCCCTCCCGCATGCGCCGGAAGTTCGTCGTGTTGTAGGGAATCTCCATCTGGTAGATCGTGACGCTTTCGGGATTCATCGCGATCGTCTTCTCGATGCACGACTCCCAGTTGGCCTGCGTCTCGCCCACCATGCCGGCGATGAGGTCGATGTTGATCTGCTCGAAGCCGACCTCGCGGGCATAGTTGTACGCGCGATCGATCTCCACCGCCCGGTGCGCCCGGTTGTTGATTTCGAGGATCGTGGGGTCGAAGTTCTCAACGCCCAGGCTCAGACGCGTCACGCCGAGTTCGCGCAGGGCCTTGATCTTGTTCCTCTGGAGCGTGCCCGGCTCGCACTCGAAGGCGATCTCCTCGGCGCCGTCCCAGGGAAAGTGCCGCTGCAGACCCTTGAAGAGGTACTCCATCTGCGGCGCGGAGAGGTACGAGGGCGTCCCTCCGCCGAAGTAAACGAACCGCGGCCCCCTCCCCGCCAGGGCGGTGCGGCCGGCATAGGCCGCCGCCTCGGCGATCACCGCCTCGAGGTAGCGGTGAATCGCCCGCGAGTTCTTGTCCGTGTACACCTTGTAGTAGCAGAAGTCGCAGCGCTTTCGACAGAAAGGGATGTGGATGTAGAGCCCCAGCGGCACGCCCGCCGCCGGCGCTGAGTCGAGACGCCGGTGGACCTCGGCGTTGTGTTGCGGCGTCCAGAAGGAGAAGGGCGGGTAATTCGCAACGAAGTAACTCCCGACGTGGCTCGCATCGTCGGGCGCATCCTTGAGAATCGGGAGTCTGTGCGAAGCGGATTCCGTCATGTCATGGTCCCGGTTCGGGGCGCGGGGGCCCGAAGGCATACAGCCGTCCGTCATTGCAGCCGATCAGCACGATCCCATCCACCACAGCCGGCGAGGAAACGATCGACTTGCCAAGGTCATATGACCACACCTCGCTTCCAGTTGCAGCATCGAGCACATAGAGCAGCCCATCTCCCGACCCGACGATGATCTTCCCGTCGCAGAGGACGGGGGAGGAGTCCACCTGCCGCTTCGTGGGAAAGGTCCAGAGGACCTCGCCGGTGGCGCGATTCAGGCAATGAACCTGCCGATCGCGCCCGCCGAACCACACCCGATCGGCCGAGATCGCGGGGGCGGAGAAGAAGGGGTGCCGCTCGTTGGCGTAGGACCAGCGCGTCTCGCCGCTTTCCAGGTCGCGGCACTCGAAGGCGTTGCCGTAGTGGCCGAAGTACGCGGCGCCTCCGACGATCCCGACCGAGCCGGCGACGAAGCACTCCTCTCCCAGCGGCCAGGCGTGCCGCGCCTTGCCCTCCGCGGCGCTGACCACGTGCAGGACGGAGTCGCATCCGCCGAAGACGATGCGGTCGCCTTCGATCGCCGGCGTGCCGTTGACGTAGTTGCCGGTTTCATACTTCCAGACCAGTTCGCCGCTTGCGGCGTCGAGGCAGTAGAGGAAGTTGTCGTAGGATCCGAAGACGATGCGCCGCGCGCCATCGGGCGCCTCGAACCAGTTGGCGCCGCTGAGCACCTTCTCGTCCGTCTCGAAGCGCCACCTCTCCGCACCGGTCGCGGCGTCGAGAGCGTAGAGCCGGTAGTCCGAGGAGCCTGCGTAGACGACGCCCTCGAGCACCATCGGCGGGGCTTCGATCGCATCCTCCGTTGCGAACTTCCAGGCGAGCGAACCGTCAGCGACGTGCACAGCGTAGAGGAAGCCGTCGTCGGAGCCGATGAACGCGAGGCCGTCAGCGACCACGGGCGACGAAGCGATGGACGCCGTCGTCTCAAAGAACCAGCGCAGTTCCAGCGGGAGAGTCAGCGAACCGGGAGCGACGCCCGTCTGGCTGCGGTCGCCGCGGAACATGCTCCACGTGGGCCTTTCCGCGGACAGGGGGTGTGCGGCGGTGGGCGCCGCCGCGGCTTGAGCGGACTCCGCCGGCGCCGCCGCCTCATCCGAGCGATCGCAGCCGCTCGCCGCGACGAGAGTCGCCAGCAGAAGGGCGATGAGCGCACCGGAGTCTCGCATCAACAGGGCCATCACCCAAACTGTAGGGGTGCTTCGGCACGGTAAGCCGGAAATCTCCTTCAGCTGACGACCTCGTCAACGTGCCTCAAGGGCTCGCGCGTAGAGCATTCGCAGGTCCTCAGCACCCACGGCGCGAGGATTGAACTGCGCCGTCCATTGCGCCGCCGCTTCCCGGGCGAGCGTCTCCAACGTGGCGGGCTCGACGCCCACGTGCCGCGGCGAGGCGGGCAGGCCGCCCGCGGCGAGCCAGCCGCCGAGGCAATCGGCCAGGATCCCGGCGGCGCGCGGGGCGGATTCATCGCGCGAAACCAGCCCGCCCGCCCGCGCGAGATCGCGGTATCGCTCCGCAGTCGAGGCATCCTCGGCGTTGAACCGCACGACGTGGGGGAGCATCATCCCGACGGCGGCGCCATGCGAAACGTCAAAGTGCGCGGTCAGGGGATTGGCCATCGAGTGCGCGATGCCGAGCATGCTCTTCTCGATCGAGATTCCGGCGAGTGCGGCGGCAATGAGCATCTGCCCCTGCGCCTCCACGTCGCTCGCATCGGCCAGCACGCGCGCCAAGTGCCGGGCGCTGCGCGCGAAGGATTCGAGGGCGAAGCGGCGCGATTCGTCGGTCGCGTTGCGCGCCACGCAGGACTCGA
>JBDIVQ010000121.1:0-10965 GCA_039794345.1 Phycisphaerae bacterium
CGTACGACGAGAGCGTTCCCGACTGGTTGCGCGGCATGGACATCTGGAAGGCGAACGAGGCGATCGCGGCGCGCCTCACGAAGGACGGCGCGATGTACTTCTCGCACACCTTCACACACTCCTATCCGCACGACTGGCGCGGCAAGACGCCGGTGATCTTCCGCGCGACGGAGCAGTGGTTTGTGAGTGTGGATAAGCCGCGCGCCGGCGGGGCTGATCTGCGCGCGCTCGCGCTCGATCAGACGCGTGATGATGTGAAGTTCTATCCCGAATGGGGCCGCAACCGCATGCGCGGCATGCTCGAATCGCGCCCGGACTGGTGCCTGAGCCGGCAGCGGGCGTGGGGTCTGCCGATTCCCGCTTTCTTCAATGAACGCGGCGAGTATCTGCTCACGAAGCGCACGGTGCTGTGCGTCGCGGAGAAGGTTCGCCGCAAGGGCAGCGACGCGTGGTTCACGATGACACCGGAGCAACTGCTCGAAGGCTACGACCCCGTGGGCGATCCTGATGCGCCGCAGTGGGCCAAAGCCCCGGGTCTCCCGACCCAGGGTCTGCGCAAGTCCAGCGACATCTTCGACGTGTGGTTCGAGTCCGGCTGCTCCTGGCACGCCGTCATGGATCAGCGCGGGCAGACCGATCTGAAGAACGGAAAGGCGACCGAACTCTACCTCGAAGGCTCCGACCAGCATCGCGGCTGGTTCCAGGTCTCGCTCCTCACCGCCCTCGGCGCCACCGGCCGCGCGCCCTTCAAGGCCCTGCTCACGCACGGCTTCACCGTGGACAAGGACGGCCGCAAGATGAGCAAGAGCCTTGGCAACACCATCGAGGTCGAAGACCTGCTCAAGAAGTACGGCGCAGATGTCTGCCGCTGGTGGGTTGCGTCCATCAACTTCGAGGGCGACATCAAGGTCGATTACTCCCTCTTCGACGTGGCCGGCGAATCCTATCGCAAGGTGCGCAACACGCTGCGCTTCCTGCTGAGCAACCTCGACGACTACGACCCCGCCGCCGCGCCCGAGCCGCCAGTGCCGACGAGTCTGGACGCGTGGGCGCTGAGCGAGTACGACCGCGTGAGCCGGCGCGTGCGCGAGGCGTACGACCGCTACGACTTCCGCGCCGCGCACAACGCGCTGTACGATTTCTGCAACGAGACGCTCAGCGCGGTGTATCTCGCGGCGACGAAGGACCGGCTGTATTGCGACCGCCCCGACAGCCCGCGCCGCCGCGCCACCCAGCGGGCGATGCACCTGATCTGCGACGGGCTGTGCCGCCTGCTGGCGCCGATCCTCCCTCACACGGCCGACGAGGCTCACCGCTCCTTGTGCAGGTGCGCAGCCGATGATGCGGCGCGCTGCGTGCAGTTCGAGACCTATCTGCGAGGCGCGGAGGTCGCCGTCGATGATGACTGGGCCAAGGTCATGGCCAGCCGCGATGCGGCGCTGCTCACGCTTGAACAGGCTCGGTCGGCAGGGGTGGTGGAGAATCCCCTCGACGCCGAGGTGCATGTCGAAGATGCCGGCGGGGCGCTGGCCGCCTTCGCCAAACGCTTCGCCGACCAGACCGGCGCGTGCTTTGAAGCGGAGTTCGCCGACCTGCTGGGCGTCAGTCGCGTCCGGTTCGTTGCGCCGGGCGCCGCGCGCGTCGTTTCACTGCTCAGCGAGCCGCGGTGCGAACGCAGTTGGAAGCGCGATGGGACGGTGAAGCAGCGCCGCGACGGAGGGTGGTTGACGGACCGCGACGCGGAGGCGGTGGGAGCGGCGTAAGGCGCGCGACGCGTCGGCTGGCGCTGATGTCCGCTGCGGGGCGGGCGCGGGTGCACCCCACGATTCGCAGAGCCTCATCGTGGGCGGGCGCGGCGCGCGATGCGCAGAGTCTCGTCGTGGGCGTGTCCCGGGCGCGATGCGCAGCGCCTCATCGTCGGTGTGGAGTCAATGCGCGGCGATCTGGACGCTGCGCGGCGCGCTCGCGTCGCTGCTGGTGGCCCCCTGCGTGTCCCAGGTGATGAGGCCGGGGATGAAGGGGGTGTGCAGGCGATCGTCGCGGGGGATGACGCGCACCGCCAGGCCGCGCCGTCCCGACTGCTGAGCCACGATCTCGCTGCGGAAGCGGGAGCGTCCGTCGCCGGCGCTGCCGACGTGATCCATGTCCTGCGCCACGCCGCCGACGAGGTCGCCGCTCGCCGCGACTGAGCCGGTGTACACCTGCACGCGCACCTCTTCCGGACGCAGTTCGCCGAGGTGGACGACGGCTTCGACGGCGAGCGGGGCGCGCACGGGAAGCGGGCGGTGCGTGTCCGCCGCGACGGATTCGAGGCGCACCGCGCTCCAGAAGCGCCGATAGCGTTCGATCTGGGCCGCGAGGCCGCGGGCTGCCGCGGCGTTGTTCTCCGCGAGCCGCTTGTAGCGCAGGTGACTGTTCACGTAGCACAGGTCCGTGTATTCCTGCACCATCCGGTTCGTGTTGAACATCGGCGCCAGCGCCTGGATGCAGCGCTTCATGCGACCGACCCAGCGTCGCGGCACGCCGGCCTGGTCGCGGTCGTAGAACTCGGGGAGGATGTGCCCCTCGAAGAGGTCGTAAAGGCTTGCGGACTCGATGGCGTCGGCCTGGTCGTCGCTGGCGTAGCGTTCGCGCCGTCCGACGGCGAAGCCGGCCTGGGGGTCGAAGCCCTCATCCCACCAGCCGTCGAGGATGGAGCAGTTGACGACGCCGTTGGCCGCCGCCTTCATGCCGCTGGTGCCCGAGGCCTCGAGGCCGCGCCGCGGCGTGTTGAGCCAGAGATCGCACCCCGTCACGAGGTATCGCGCCACGTTGATGTCGTAGTTCTCGAGAAAGACGATGCGTGCGTTCTGCTCGCCGCGGCTCTGAGAGAACTGAGCGATCTCGCGGATGAACTCCTTGCCGGCGGAATCGGCGGGATGCGCCTTGCCGGCGATGATGAACTGGATCGGCCGCTCGGCGTCGCGCAGCAGCCGCAGCAGGCGGTTCGAGTCGCGCATGAGCAGCGTGGCGCGCTTGTACGTCGCGAACCGCCGCGCAAAGCCCACCGTCAGCGCGTTCGGATCGAGGGCGGCGACGGCCCGCTCCGTCTCCTGCAGGCTCCGCCCGTACGCCTCGCACTGCTCGCGGATGCGCGCGCGGGCCCAGGTGACGAGTTTGCTGCGGCGCTGGTTGTGAACGGCCCAGAGTTCCTCGTCCGGAATGTCGTTCACGCGGCTCCAGACCGTGAAATCCGCCGGGTCGTTCTGCCAGCGATACCCGAGGTAGCGGTTGAAGAGATCGGACATCTGCCGCGAGAGCCACGAGCGCGTGTGCACGCCGTTGGTCACGTGAATGATGGGCACTTCCTCCTCCGGCACGCCCGGCCAGACGTTGCGCCACATCCGCCGGCTCACCTCGCCGTGCAGTTTCGAGACGGCGTTGCACGAGTTCGAGGTGCGGATCGCGAGCACCGCCATCGAGAAATACTCGTTGCGGTCGAAGACGTTCTCGCGCCCCAGCGCCTGGAGACCCTCCACGTCGAGGCGCAGCCCGTGCACGTATTCGCCGAAGTAGCGCTGAATGAGCGAGGAGTGGAAGCGGTCGATGCCCGCCGGCACCGGCGTGTGCGTCGTGAAGACGTGCCCGGCGGACTGGATCGCCAGCGCCTCGTTGAAACTCGCCCCCGTCGCCTCGATGCAGCGGCGGATGCGCTCGAGCGTCAGGAACGCCGCGTGCCCTTCGTTGATGTGGCAGACGGTCGGCTCGATGCCCACCGCCGCCAGCGCCCGCACCCCGCCGATGCCCAGCACGATCTCCTGCTGGATGCGCGTCTCGACGTCGCCGCCGTAGAGATTGCGGGTGATCTGTCGGTCTTCGGGGCGATTCTCGGGCAGGTTGGTGTCAAGGAGATAGAGCGGCACGCGCCCGACCTGGCACTTCCACAACGCCACGCGCACATCCCGCTCCGGCAGGCGCACCGTCACCTTCACCCAGTCGCCGCTGGTGTCGCGCACCCGGTTGATGGGCTGGTTGGCGAAGTCGAGGTCGGGATACGTCTCCTGCTGCCAGCCGTCGGCGTTGAGGTACTGCATGAAGTAGCCGTGCTGGTAGAGCAGTCCGACGCCGACAAGAGGCACGCCCAGTTCGCTGGCGGACTTGAGATGATCGCCCGCGAGCAGCCCCAGGCCGCCGGAGTAGATCTGGAAGCACTCGGTCAGGCCGAACTCCGCGGAGAAGTACGCGACCTTCGCATCGCGCGCCTCCGGATGGGCGTTCGCGTACCAGCCGTGAGAGGAGACGTGCTGATCGAGTTGGCTGTAAACGCGGTAGATCTCATGGAGGTAACTCTCGTCCCGCGCCGCCTGTTCGAGGCGGTCCTGGCTGACGTGGCCGAGGAGTTTCACCGGGTTGTGCCCGTGGCGATGCCACTGCTCGGGATCGAGGCGCACAAAGAGGGCGATCGCCTCCGGATGCCACGTCCACCACAGGTTGCGCGCAATGTCCAGCAGTGGCTGGAGGGCGTCGGGCAGGGAGGGGATCACGCGGAAGGGGCGAATGTGCGCCTGGTCGGATCGAAGCATGGGTCGGCAGTCCAGGCCGCCAAGGCGGCGGTTCGAGTCTGAGGGTCAAGTGCAAGCCACTTGAGCAGTTGGATTCTACGAACATCGGCACACCGGCCGGCCCGGCTGAGCCGATCAGGGGTTTCTTATCGGCGCCGAATGCATTTGGCGGCGGCCTGAGCGGGCAATCCGCCCGAGCGGGAGAAGAGCACGAGGACTGATGAACGTAGTCTTGACCCCACCGTTTGACTTTTTTGGGGGCATGGTAGCATGGCACCGGTTTAGTGTTTCTTGTGAGTCTGGTGCGCTTCGCGCACGCGTTTTGGCTTGCTCGTCACAGCCGCGAGAGGCTCGCCCTGAGCCGTCGGAACCGATTCCCGGCACTCCGAGGTCGTCGTCCGCTTGTGGAAGCCGTGGTCGTCAGCCCGCCCGCTTGTTTGCCTGCGGGCTTTTTCGCCTTGACGGGCCGCTTGCCCGTCGCCGTGGCAGTCATCGAGACCAAGGACCGCGAGGTTGCGGAGGCGCTCAATGCGCTGCGGGAGTTGAGGGCGCGATGAGGCCGCGGGGCGAATACGTCATTGCTCTCTCCCCACAGGACGTTGCTATTCAATCCGCGCCACGTTGCTCGTGCCGCATGTTGGGACATCGAGGAGTTGCAGGTAGCCGCCGCAGGCGCCCGGGCCGGTGTTGGAGTTGAGTGTGCGCGAACCCTCGGGCCCAGCGCTCCCTTGGAAGGCAATCTGAAGTTGATTCGCTCCCAATCCCAGTGCGGTCCCTGCACACAGCCGACCATTTGGAATCGTGAATGAGCCCGTGTCTCGGGCGAACAAAAGAGCAACTTGCCCCCCGGGCGAGGCGCTTGTCCAAGCCACACGGATCGGTCCACCCGAGGGGCAGGTGGCGTCAACGGTGAGTTGCGGGCCGCGAGCGAAGCGGAGTTTGACGACGAAGGCATCACCGTCGCCGTGGTTTGAGTTATTCCGCCCGGCAAAGTCGGTGGAGAATGTATGGCCCGTCACCAGCGCAGCGCCCTGCACAACGATACCCCTGCCGAAGTCCAAGTTGCTACCACCGAGGTAAGTCATCCACTGGAGGTGGCCCGACGGGCTGACTTCGAGTGCGTAAGCGTCCCAGTCGTCGCCGAAGTACGAGTTGTTCCGTCCCGCGAAGTCGGTCGAGCTCGTTTCGCCCGTCACTAGCGCGGCGCCGGCACCGTCCACGGCGATACCGCGGCTAACGTCCGTGTCGTTTCCGCCGAGGTAGGTCATCCACTTGAGTTGCCCAGACAGACTGACCTTGAGCGCGAAGGCATCTCCGCCGCCCCCATAGGACGAGTTGTTTCGCCCCGCGAAGTCGGCCGAACCTGCATAGCCAGCCACCAGCGCGTCTCCGGCACCGTCCACGACGATGGCTGTACCCCAGTCTTCGGCGCTCCCACCGAAGTAGGTCATCCACTGGACTTCGCCCGAGAGGCTGATCTTCAGTGCGTAGGCGTCTGTGTCGCCACCGTGGTAGGAGTTGTTCCGTCCATCGAAGTCGGTTGAATTCGTATAGCCTGCGACCAGCGCGTTGGCGGCGCTATCCACCGTGATGCCGTAGCCCCTGTCGTCGCCGCTCCCGCCGAGGTGGGTCATCCACTGCAATTGCCCCGATGGAGTGATCATGAGTACGAAGGCGTCCCAGACGCCCCCGTAGTACGAGCCGTTCCGCCCGGCGAAGTCGGTCGAGGACGTCCTTCCCGTCAGCATCGCATTGTCGGCGTCGTCCAAGGCGATGGCCCTGCCCAAGTCGCTGTCGCTTCCGCCGAGATAGGTCATCCACTGGAGGCTGCCCGAGGGACTAACCTTGAGTGCGAACGCATCTCCGCTGCCCCCGTGGAACGAGTTGTTTCGCCCGGTAAAGTCGGTCGAGAATGTATCGCCCGTCAGTATCGCATTGCCGGCGCCGTCAATGGCGATCGCATAGCCGTAGTCGTTTCCGCTTCCACCGAGAAAGGTCATCCACTGGAGTTGCCCAGAGGAACCAACCTTAAGCGCGTAGGCATCGTAAAGCGCGTAGGCATCGTAGCCGCCGTGGTGTGCGTTGTTCCGCCCTTCGAAGTCGTTCGAGCGGGTCCACCCCGTCACCAGCAAGTTGCCGGCGCCGTCCACAGCGATGCTCGGGCCTTCTTCCCGGCTGCTTCCGCCGAGGTAAGACATCCACTCGATCTCCGGGTCGATGATGAGTTCGCGGTTGGGATCGATGGGGCCATCCAGCGCGATGCGGTAGGTGCGATCGTCGCACAGTTCGAAGCGGGCGGGAATGGCGGCATTGGTGGGACGGGCGTCCCGCCCGTCGACTGGATTGGTGGAACGGGCGTCCCGCCCGTCGTCGGCTGGCAGTTCTGCGCGGTTCATCTGAACGGCCGGGACGGCCGTTCCACCACCCTCCTGCCACACCACCGGCGCGGCGTCGGCGAGGGTGCCGAACGAGGTGTTGATCTGGAGATTGCCGGCGTCGTCGATGCACAGGGACTCGATGCCGTCGTAGGCGATGCGGATCTGTGCGTAGTCGGCCCCCGGCGCAACGTGGAACTCGTACTTCAGCACGCCGTCGTCATTGCCCATGACATGCAGATCAATGCCGTCGTAGAGGTTCTCGTAAACGACGGCGCCGAACGACGGGACATTGCTCGCCGTCTCGCGTCCTTCGCCGCCGACGAAGTAGTTGAATCTCGCCGCCTGCGGCTGCGCGCCGACGGGCAGCACAGCGTTGCTGCCGGGGAAGGTGATGGTGAGTGTGAGGCGATCGAGGTCAGCAGATTCCCGAAGCGAGCCCGAAGCGTCAGCGAGGAATGCTTCATGCGAAGCGCCTCCAACACCGCCTCGCTCACGCTTCGGGCTCGCCTGGGTTGCGTCGTTCGATTCGTTCGCGTCGCTTGCATCGCGGGCGGGATCGAAGGGCGGGAATCCTCGCTCACGCTTCGGGCTCGCTTCGGTCGTTTCATCCGATTCGGTCGATTCGTTTGCCGCCCGCGTCATGTGCAGCGTCAGCGACGAGGCGCGGAAGGCGACATCGAGGCCGCGCGAGCGCAGGCCATAGTGAACATCACTGTCCGACCACTGCCCCTGGTTGGGAACGAAGTAGACGCCGCGCAGGCCGAGTTTGAGCATCTCGGTTGCGGCGGGGTCGCTCTCCGCCGGGCCGCCCGTGGCCGGCGGCGCCAAAAGCGCGCAGCAGGCAAGACCCACAACCATCGCCGCCGACGTGTTGAAACGAGCCATGTTTTCTCCTCCATTGCCTCAACCGCTGGGGCGGCAGGAACGAGATGCGCTGCCGGGCGGTGATGCGGAGTTCATTATCTGCTATCCGGGCGATCCCTGCAAGAGGAATCCGCCACAGAGGCGAAAAAAGTGTCTTGTCATCCTGGGGTATTTGGCCTTGGCGCGGCTCAAACGCGGTCAGAATCACCCAGAATGAGCCACCTGATCGGACCGCTCATGGGGTACCCTTTCTCGGGATGGAGGAATCGCCCGCACACCTCGCACCCCGGCAGGGGTGAGTCGGGCAAGGCGGGCCGCGAGGCATCGGGGCGGCTGGTGGACGGTCCGCTGGCGTAGGTCGGGCCCGTTGCTCTGAGCGCGGCCCGGCACCTGGGCGCGGCGGTCCGCGGCGCCGTCGGCCGGTTTGCCGCGATGCATCTTCCAATCCGCCGGGCCTGCGCAGAGCCTTGTCCCGACCTGCGCTGAAGCCATCGGCGGGTTGTTGTCGGATGCGGCGTATGGAACGGGTGTCGGGCAGGCATCCCCGTAGATTGGCGGTCCCTCGAACCGCCAATCTGGCAGGCGAGGCCCGGCGACCGTGCCTTCTAACCCCTTCCTGGCGGCACCAGAGCCGGTCTGAGGCCCTCACAATCCGGTTCCCGGTGGTGACCGGCTGGCATGGCCCTTGCGTGGCCCCAAGAGGACGGTCGGCTGCGCCACGCGCGGCGGGCCGCCAGCCATGTTCGCCCTTTCGCAAGGAACTGCATCATGTCAAAGATCATCGGCATCGACCTCGGCACCACCAACTCCGTCGTCGCCATCATGGAAGGCGGCCAGCCCAAGGTCCTCATCAACTCCTCGGGCAGCCGCATCACCCCCTCCATCGTCGCCTTCACCGACAAGGGCGAGCGACTCGTCGGCCAGCCCGCCAAGCACCAGCAGGTGACCAACCCCAAGAACACCGTCTACTCGATCAAGCGCTTCATGGGCCGGCGGCACCACGAAGTGCAGCACGAGGAGAAACTCGTCCCTTACGAGATCACCGGCGGCGGCGATGAACTCGTCAAGGTCCGCGTCCGTGACAAGACCTACACCCCACCCGAAATCTCCGCGATGATCCTCCAGGATCTCAAGAAGACCGCCGAGGACTACCTCGGCGAGAAGGTCGATCGCGCCGTCATCACCGTCCCCGCTTACTTCAACGACTCCCAGCGCCAGGCGACCAAGGACGCGGGCGAGATCGCCGGCCTCAAGGTCGAGCGCATCATCAACGAGCCGACCGCAGCTGCCCTCGCCTACGGCCTCGAGAAGAAGAAGAACGCGAAGATCGCGGTCTTCGACCTCGGCGGCGGCACGTTTGATATCTCCATCCTCGACATCGGCGACGGCGTCTTCGAAGTCCTCTCCACCAACGGCGACACGCACCTCGGCGGCGATGACTTCGACCAATATCTCATCGACCACGTCGCCGAAGAGTTCCGCAAGAAGGAAGGCATCGACATCCGCAAGGACCCCATGGCCCTCCAGCGCCTCAAGGAAGCGTGCGAGAAGGCCAAGTGCGAACTCTCGACGACTCTCGAAACCAACATCAACCTGCCCTTCATCACCGCCGATCAGTCCGGCCCCAAGCACCTGCTCGTCACCGTGACGCGGGCGAAGTTTGAATCGCTCTGCGAGCCGCTTTTTGCCCGCCTCAAGGGCCCCTGCGAGCAGGCGCTCAAGGACGCCAAGGTCAAGCCCAGCGACATCGGCGAGGTTGTGCTCGTCGGCGGCTCGACGCGCATGCCCCGCGTACAGGAGATGGCCAAGCAGATCTTCCAGACCCAGGAACTCGACAAGTCGATCAATCCCGATGAAGTCGTGGCCGTCGGCGCCGCGATCCAGGGCGGCGTCCTCCAGGGCGACGTCAAGGATGTCCTGCTGCTCGATGTCACGCCCCTCTCGCTGGGCGTCGAGACCCTCGGCGGCGTGATGACCAAACTCATCGAGAAGAATACGACGATTCCCACCTCGCGCAAGGAGGTCTTCTCGACCGCGGCCGACAACCAGACGAGCGTGACGATCCACGTCCTCCAGGGCGAGCGCGAGTTTGCCCGCGACAACCGCACGCTGGCGCGCTTCGACCTGGCCGACATCGCGCCGGCGCCGCGCGGCATGCCGCAGATCGAAGTCGAGTTCGCCATCGACGCCAACGGCATCCTCAACGTCTCCGCCACCGACAAGGCCACCGGCAAGCGCCAGCAGGTCGAGGTGAAGGGATCGAGCGGCCTGAGCAAGGATGAGATCGAAAAGATGCGCCGCGACGCCGAGGCCCACGCGGCCGAAGACAAGGCCCAGCGCGAACTCGTCGATCTCAAGAACCGCGCCGAGAACATCGTCTACCAGACCCGCAAGCATCTCAACGAGTACGGCGACAAGGTCGCCCCGGACGTGCGCGGCCAGATCGAGTCGTCCCTGAGCAGCGTCGAGAGCAAACTCAAGGAAGATGACAAGGCCGCGATCGAGGCTTCGCTCAAGGAACTCGAGCGCGTCTCGATGGAACTGGGCAAAGCGGTGTACGAATCGCAGGCGAAGGCGGGCCCGGCCGGCGGCGCCGCGCCCGGAGGCGGCTCATCCGGCGCTTCATCCTCCAAAGGCGACGATGTCATCGACGCGGAGTATGAAGTGAAGGATGACAACAACTGACGCGCGACGCGCGGAACGGGTTCACCGCCTCGCGGTGGTCTTGGGTCGCGGTTAGCCGCGACGCGGAGTCCTCGGAGCGGAGCGCGGTTGGGCGTGAACGCGCATAATGCGTCCGACCATCGCGCCGCACCCGACGCGCTCCGCTGCGCAAAACCTCCGCGTCGCGGCTAACCGGCAAATCAGAACATCGCGCACCGCACGCTACCAGAACGCCGGTGGCGGCGTAACAAACTGCCACTGCTGCCGCTTCAGTCCCTCCTTGACCGGGTTCTCCTCAACATAATAGAGCGCGCGCGGCACATCCGGCGGATCGAGAAACACCTTCCACTCGCCGCGCGCGAAGCACTTCGGCGTCTTGCCCCCGGCCGCCCTTTCATTCTGAAAGGGATGGCGATGCTCATCAATCAGTTGCCGCGTCGCCGCCGCTTTCAACTGAATGGCCGCTTCCTCGATATCGATCGCATCGTGGGCCAGCACGAGATGAACATGATCGGGCA
>JBDIVQ010000122.1:0-10748 GCA_039794345.1 Phycisphaerae bacterium
CATCCAAACCCCGTGCTTACGCGTGGGGCTCGGTTCATCGCGTTGCGATGAACCGAGCCCCGACCGTAAGGGAGGGTCTTCGCCGATCACCGGTCTTCGCCGATCGACTCGGCAACAGTCGCGCCGACGCGCCGACGCGCCTGCCCTCGCCGCACACGCCTGATCACTCCACATCCAAACCCCGTGCTTACGCGTGGGGCTCGGTTCATCGCGTTGCGATGAACCGAGCCCCGACCGTAAGGGAGGGTCTTCGCCGATCACCGGTCTTCGCCGATCGACTCGGCAACAGTCGCGCCGATGCGCCAACTGACCTGCGCGCCCACTGACCTGCGCGCCCACTCGCCCATGCGCCTGCCGTTGCCGCACACGCCCGACCGCTCCACATCCAAACCCCGTGCTGACGCGTGGGGCTCGGTTCATCGCAACGCGATGAACGGAGCCCCGACCGTGAGGGAGGGTCTTCGCCGAACACCGGTCCTCGCCGATCGATTCGGCAGGAGTTGTGCCCGCGCGCCCACTCGCCGACGCGCCTGCCCTCGCCGCACACGCCTGATCACTCCACATCCAAACCCCGTGCTTACGCGTGGGGCTCGGTTCATCGCAACGCGATGAACGGAGCCCCGACCGTGAGGGAGGGTCTTCGCCGAACACCGGTCCTCGCCGATCGATTCGGCAAGAGTTCTGCCCACGCGCCCGCGCGCCCGCACGCCCACGCGCCTGCCGTTGCCGCACACGCCCGACCGCTCCACATCCAACACCCGTGCTTACGCGTGGGGCTCGGTTCATCGCGTTGCGATGAACCGAGCCCCGACCGTAAGGCCTCTTCGCGGCGATGGGTCAATTCACGAGCAGCGTGGTGCGCCAGATCAGCGGGCCGATGCCGCGATACGAACTTGGCTCGAGGTCGAGTTCATAATCGACTTCGAGTTCGCAGCGCGGCCCCTGCCCGGGAGGCACGTGCAGGCCGCGCACCTGCAAGGCGACGCGATTGGCGTACCAGCCGATTTCGGCATTGGAATCCGCCTCCTCCTCGATGGTGAATGCCTGCGCGACGCCGCCGAGGCGAATCTCCCGGATCTCCAGCCGGTGCACGCGGTAGGGCACATTGCCGATGCGCTGCCACTCGCGTCCGAAGAGGGCGGTCAGGTTGATCACGGCGGGGGACGGTCGCAGATCGGCGCCGGCGAGGAAGATCGGCGGAGGAACGAGATTGAGCCAGCGCGCCAGTCGCGCCTCGCTCAGTCGCGCCTGCTCCATCTGGATCGTCAGCCATTTCTCCGCTGGCCGGCGCGGGTCAAACGTCTGGCGGCGCGTCTCCTCGAGCCACCACGAGGCGTCGAGGAGGGCGTCGGTGATCGCCGTTGCCGCGCCGTGCGAGAGGGTGTGCTGTTCGGCGCGGCGGCAGAGCGTTTCGAGCGCGATCTCGCCGTAATAGGGCTGGGCGGCGTCGAGGCGCAGCAGGGAGGTGGGCAGTTGCCGGGCCACCGGCTCGATGTGCTTCATGCCCAGGTGCAGGGCGGCGCCGCAGAGCGCACACGCGGCCGTCAGAGTCAGTGCGCGCCGCATCGCCTCGGAGCACCAGCCCGATGCGCGGCCTCGGCGGCGCAGCGCCAAGTGCCGCGCTGCGGCAAGGAGCAGCCACCCGGCGCTGAGCGCCGCTCCGCCGATGAGAATGGCCACGAGCAACCACATCGTCGTTACCCCGTTGGCGCGGCCGAGCCGGCCGCACGCTCCTCCGCCGCGCCGGCGCCGGCCGACCGTCCGACGAAAGGCGAGATCGCCAGCGCCGTGCAGGGGATGAGCAGCAGCCACTCATACCCGCCCAGAAAGCCCGCGGCCGCAAAGGGCGCCAGCAGGAGGATGATCGCCCCGATCGTCCACTGCGGTGCGGCCGGCCGGCGCAGACCCGTGCGGGCCATGGTCAGCACGACCCACGCGGGGAAGACCAGGCCGGTGAAAATGAACCACCATCGATAATCGACCAGTGGAAGCGGCGCCGCCAGCCATGAAACCGTGAGGACGGGCCAGATCCATCGCCGCGCGGCCGCGGCCGACTCTCCGCCGCCGTGCGCCTCAAGTTCGCGCCAGTGCACCGTCATCGTGAACCACGCCTGAATCAGGAGGTGAACGATGACGGGCCAGCGCAGCCCGGTGACCGAGTAGATGGCCGTGTAGCCGATCATCACCGCAAAGAACGCGCCGAAGAGAGCAAAGGTGCGGCGTCGGGCCGCGCCTCCATCGACGCCCTGAAAGGCGCGGTGGAAGGTGAGATCCATGTAGGGGCAGGTGAGAAAGCCGAGGATGAACAGCGGGGTGAGGAAGACGAGGCCCGCGGGCTGCCGAGCCGCCCAGGCCGCGGCGCGCGGTGATTCGCCTGGCTCTCCGCTGAACCAGAGGATGAGGGTGAGGATGATCAGCAGGAGCGAAGCCGCGTAGACCAGCAGCGCCGCGCGGCGCAGCGAGTGATCGCCGAATTGCCGAGCCAGCCACGCGAGCGCGGCGACGGGCAGCGGGACGAGCAGCGACGCCGTCCGGGAGGCGCCGGTGAATTCGTATCCCCACACTGCGGCGAGGAAGTAGACGTGAAAGGCGATGGTGATGAGGGAGAACCATGCCATCGCGCTGCGGTGGCGCGCCAGCAGCGCCCGGCTCGCCTGCGCCGAGGCGATGACGATCCCGAAGAGCACGACTCCCGCAATGTTGGGGATGGCGAAGGCGATGACGCCCGGCCAGCCGTAGTGGTCGCGCAGCACGAGGGGCAGATACATGCCGATGCACCATGTCCATGAGCAGGCGAGATAGACCGCCCAGGCCGCCGGGCCGGAAAGCGATGCGGTCACGGCCGAACGAGGCGCGTTCATTTGCCGGCGCGGCGTCGGCGACGCCGGCTCAGGCCACGATTGCCCTCGGGGCCCTTCGGCGCGCAATGGAAGGTCACTTCGCACCGTCCGACGCGCGGATGCCGGCGCCGGCCGCTGACCTGCTGAAGGATCTCGAGGGTGAGGTCGATGTTGAACTCGATGCCTGCCTGAAGCTTGGCCTTGACGTCTTCAAGGGGGTTGACCTTGTAGATCGCCGGCCCGAGGCAGGGGCGGAGGAAGCGGTAACTGATCTGCTTGCAGACGACGGTCCACTTGCCGCCGAGTTCGCCGAAAAGATACATCCCTGCCGCAATCTCCGAGTTCGCCACCAGCGCCGCGCCGGCCATGGCGTCGTAGAAGTTGCGGTTGAAGCGCCGGAACGGGAGCACGTAGGTGAACGTGTTCGCGTCCAGTTTCTTCATCGTCAGTCCGCTGTGGAAGGCGATGGGCAGATAGAGGCGCGAGGTGATCTTGCGAATGAACTTGTATCTGTGCGCCAGGCGCTCGATCCAGGCCTCGAAGCGCGGCCAGCCGCGCAACTCCGACGCCGCCGGCGCCGCAACCCCTCCGGCGCCAGCGCCGGCGCCATCATCCGCATCATCCGCATCATCGGTCTCTTCAGCCGCGTCGAGCCTGAGCGCCTCGGTCGCGAAGGTGGCCGGAGGCTCAGCGGGCCGGGCCGCGTCCCCGTGCCGTGCCGGTTCGAGAGGCGCCTCGATCTCGCAGAGCGCATACGCCCCCGACTCATCGCACGCGGTCTCGACGACGGTCTCGAGCGCGGCATCGGCCTCGATGAGCGAGCCATGCTGGCGCGAGGGCGTCTCGACGATCATCGCGCCCTGGGGCCGATCGTCGTCGTTGCCTCGGATTGCGAGATCAGGCTGGTTCAAGGATCGTTTCCACACGGGGAGGATGTGGGATCATACCAATCCGAAGCGCGGCCGGCTCATGGCGGCGAGCGGACCGGCCAGCGCCGATGGCAAGGCTCTCGGGAGGTGGGAGTGGAATGCCCGCCGGCTTCGGGCATAGGTTATTCGAGCCGCTCCGGAGAGGCCACCTCGCCGCGGCGATTTGCAGGCGGATCCCCCGGGCAGCCGCGAGACTGCACATGAAATCGAGTTCATCGTCCCGGCCTGACTCCCGATCGCACCGAACCGGACCCGCGGATCGTCCCCACGTTCGGCGGCTGCGGCGCCGCGCGCGACTGCGGACGGCGGCGATCGTCGTCCTCGCGATCAGCCTGAGCCTGGCGGATCGCGCCGGCTGGCTCCTCGCCGACCGGCCTGACGCCGAGATCTACCACCTCCTCACAGCGCGCGTCGTGCGGGTGTTCGACGGCGACACGATCGAAGTCGATCTGCCGGATCACGTCGTGGGGACGGAGACGACACGGGTGCGCGTGATCGGCATTGACTGCCCGGAGGCGGCGCGGCCGGGGCCTTCGCCCGCCGCCGCCGAGCCGTGGGCGGCGGAGGCGACCGCGCTGACGCGGGAAACGCTCGCGGGCGGGGTCGTCTCGCTTCGACTCGAACCGCATCAGACGCGCGATGCGTATCGGCGATTGCTCGCGCACGTGGATCTTCCCGACGGGTCGAGCCTCGCTGAGCGCCTCCTCGAGCAGGGCCTGGCGCGGCGCGAGGACCGCTGGAATCACTCGATGCTGCTGCGCTATCGCCAACTCGAACTGGCCGCCCGGCGCGGCGGGCGCGGAATGTGGACGACCACGCCCTGAACCGCCGAGCAACGCGTCGTCATGGCGATACCATCGCCCATGCCCAAGGACATGCTCGGCAGCCATCTCTCGGTCGCGGGCGGCTACGTCAACGCCCTGCGCGAGGCTGAACGCCTCGAGATGCAGACCGTCCAGATCTTCACGAAGAACCAGCGTCAATGGACGGCCGCCCCCCTCGACGGCGCCGCCGTCGCCGACTGGCTCGCTGAGCAGCGCCGCCTCGGCTGGTCGCAGACGGTCAGTCACGCCAGTTACCTCATCAATCTCGCGACCCCCGACGACGATCACTACGCGAGGTCCATTGACGCGATGACCGACGAGATGGAGCGGGCCGAAGCGCTCGCGATCGCTTTCGTGGTCGTTCATCCCGGCTCATCGCTCGCGGCGCCGCTCGAGTCGGGGCTGCGGCGATTGACGGCCGCAATCGATGAAATCCACCGGCGCACCGCCGGCTTCCGCGCCCTGTTGTGCCTCGAAACGACGGTGGGGGGCGGGTCGCAGATCGGCGGCCGCTTCGAGCATCTCGCCGCGGTGCGGGAGTCGGTCGCGGCCCCGGAGCGGGTAGGGACGTGCTTTGACACCTGCCACGTGACCGCGGCGGGTTACGACCTCTCGACGCCGCTGGCCGTCCGGGCCGCGTTCGACGAGTTTGACGCGCTCATCGGCCTCGATCACCTTGCATGCTTCCACCTCAACGACTCGAAGTTTCCGTGCGGAAGTCGCCGGGACCGGCACGAGCACATCGGTCTGGGGCAGGTCGGCCTGGCGTGCTTCGAGTTCATCATGCGGAGCCGGACCTTCGCCGACCGACCCAAGATTCTCGAGACGGAGAAGGCGGAGGCGGCGGACGGGACGCCGTGGGATACGATAAATGTCAGAAAACTGCGGCACTTGGCCGAAAAGCCCCGCAGTGGTCGCCGCGCGGCCGCCGAGGATGGACGATCCCGCGGGCGGGCCCATCGGCGAACCGCAGAACGCACGGGGAGATCGCGCGGCAAGCGCCCGTCATGAGTGAGCCGAACATGCCCAACACGCCTCGTCGTAACCTTCATCTTCCCGCCGCGCTGCTCATCTCCGCGGCGGGGGTGGTCGGTCTCTCCGCCTGCGCCGGGCGATCGACCCAATCGGCGGCTTCGCCCCAGGGCACGGGCGGCAGCGGCAGCCTGGCCGAGGCGCAGCGCTACGTGGAGATGGCGGAGGGCGCTCTCAACGCGGGCGACAAGGACGCGGCTCTGGCCGCCTTCGCCGCCGCCATCGAGGAGAATCCCCGCATTGTCCGCGCGCACATGGGGATGACCGAGATCTACAAGGAGCGCCAGCAGTGGCCCGAGGCGGAGGTCTCCGCGCGACGCTGGGTCGAACTCGAACCGCGGAGTTACGACGCCCGCTACGCCCACGGCTACATCCTGCATCAACTCAGCCGGCTGGTCGAAGCGGTCCGCGAGTACCGCCAGGCGCTGATCATCCAGCCCAACAGTCCGGAGGCGAACCTCAACATCGCCACCGCCTACCTTCAACTCGGCCAGCCCGTCGAGGCCCTGCCCTTCGCCGAGCGTGCGGCGCAACTGCATCCGAACCACGGGCCGAGCCGCGCCAATCTCGGCGTGATCTACGCCGCGGTCGGAAACCACGAGAAGGCGGTGCTCAACTACCAATCGGCGATGGAACTCATGGAGCCTTCGCCTGAACTGACCCTCAACCTCGTCGAGAGCCTGCGCCACCTCCAGCGCTATCCGGAGATGATCAACGCTGTCGAGGCGCTCATCCGCATGCAGCCATCGCCGGCGGCCTACGAGCGTCTCGGCTACGCGGCGTTCAAGCTGCGCGACTACGGGCAGTCGGAGTCGGCCTACCGCGCGGCGCTGCGGCTCGATCCGGACTACTACCCGGCGATGAACGGACTGGCGGTCAACCTCCTCAATGACTACATCCGCTCCGAGCGCACCGACGGAGCCGCCCGGCAGGAGGCGCTGACCCTTCTGCGCCGCTCCCTCCAGATCTCCCGCGACCAGCCGCGCATCGTCGAACTGCTCAGCCGCTACGGTCAGTAGGATGCTCCCTGCCGCGGAGGTCCGGTCGCCTCGCCGCGCCGGCGGACGGTATACTTGGGCGATGAAGGCGTGGATGGTCCGAGAGCGAGAGGAGTGGCGGTCGCGCGCAGCCGCGATCGCGGCGCTGGCGTCTCTGGTCGCGATAACGCTGGGCGCGGCGGGATGCTCCAAGCCGCTCTTCCCCGATAACACCTACCGGACACAGTACGATCACTATGACCGGCTGCGCGGCGAATTCGTCGAAGCGCGCCAGACCGATCCCTACGGGCGGCCGGTCCCCGCACTGCGCCAGCGGCTGCGGCAGCGATAACTTCCGGGTGACGCCGCGCGCGGATCGCCTTTGCGGCGCGGCACAGAACGCCCAAACGGGCAGGGGAGTTCATCGATTTGGCGAAATCACAAAGTTTTCTGCGTGCAGGCGACGATACTCGTCTTGTGACTTGAATTTGGTGGGGTACACTGTCAGTGTCCATGATCCCGACGACCCGTTTTGATTTCGCCTCGCGCCCGCATCGCCGCACCGTGACGGTGTGGAGCGCGTTCGTCGCGACGATGACGCTCGTCGGCGGCCTGCTGCTGTTGAGCGATCCCGCCCCGGCGCCGCGCCTGGGCACCAGCCGCCCCGCGCTGGACCTCAACGTTGACTCCCGGCCGCTCGGACACATCCTCGACACGGCCGCGCCCCTCAAGCGCGACCAGTGGGTTGAGATCATCATCCATGGCTCGGGCAGCCAGCACGGCACGGTGGAGAGCCTCGCCCGCGAAGCGCAGTCGCGCGGCCTCAAGGGGCTGGGGTACCACTTCGTCATCGGCAACGGCAACGGACTGGGCGACGGCGACCTCCACGTCGGCTACCGCTGGAGCGAGCAGTTGCCCGGCGCCCATGTCGCCGGCCCGGAGTCCGAGTGGCACAACCTGCACAGCATCGCGATCTGCCTCGTGGGCAACGGCGAGGCGGCCGAGTTCACCCCGCGTCAGATGCAGCGCCTCGTCGCCCTCGTCCGCGGCCTTCAGGAAGAGTTCAACATCGGCATCGAGCGCGTCCTGCTCGATTCCGACCTGACGGGCAGCCGCAATCCCGGACGACATTTTCCCGAACAACGATTTCGGGACCAGATTCGGTTGAACGGGTGAGCCTCAGGCGGCGTATGCTTGTACAATTCGACCCGTGGAAGGTCGGGAGGGCGGTTCCCAGGCACAGGGATCGCGCCAAGCCTCGTGTTTGGATCAAGTTGTGCCCCAATGGGACCGATCCCAAGAAGCGGGCGTCGAGGTGCCGCTGCCGGGTCGCTTGACCGGACATGCTGCCCGGCGTTAATGCCCTTGGCAGGGTTGAGACGTGAATCAGTCAGTGGCACAGCGAGAGTGTACTGTGGCGCCCGGGTCTGAGATCGCAGGCTTTCGTGTCCTCAAGGAACTCGGCACCGGTGCCGCGTCGTTCCTCTATCTCGTCCAGGACCCCCGCTCCAAGCAGATCTGGGCCCTCAAGCACGTCCGCAAGGAGACGGAGAAGGACCAGCGCTTCCTCGACCAGACCGAGGTCGAGTACTCCGTCGGCATCCAACTCCACCACGAGAACATCCGGCGCGTCGAGCGGCTCATCAAGAATCGCCGCGTCCTGCGCGTCTCGGAAATGTTCCTGCTCCTCGAACTCGTGGACGGCCTGCCGCTGGACAAGCAGCCCCCCGCCACCTTCCTCGAGGCCGCCGACATCTTCACCCAGGTCGCCGACGGCCTGCTCTACATGCACAGCCGCGGCTTCGTCCACGCCGACATGAAGCCCAACAACGTCATCGTCACCGACCGCGGCAAGGCGAAGATCATCGACCTCGGCCAGTCGTGCGGCATCGGCACCATCAAGGAACGCATCCAGGGCACGATGGACTACATCGCACCCGAGCAGGTCCACCGCCGCGCCATCACCCCCTCCACCGACGTCTATAACCTCGGCGCCACCATGTACTGGTGCGTCACCGGACGGCACATCCCCACCGCCATGACTGACCGCACCGGGCTGGGCATCGCCAAGGACGATCACCAGATCGACCGGCCGATTCCTCCCATCGAGATCAAGCCGAACATCAGCCAGGAGTTCAGCGATCTCATCCTCGACTGCGTGCATCCCGACCCGGAACGGCGGCCGACGATGGAAGCCGTCCGCAACCGCCTCCAGGTGATCCACCTGCGCCTGGAGACGGCCGAGCGCCGCGCCAACGGCGTCGTCCCGCCTGCGACGGCGTGATCCACTTCCCCATCGCGCGCCGGCACCTCAAGGCCCAGGCATCACCGTGCCAGGACTTCGAGATGCTGCGGACCAGGTTCGCACCGCGCTTCACTCAATCGGCGCCACGTTGCTCGTGGCGCACGTCGCGAGGTCGAGCAGTTGGAGGTAGCCCCCGCAGGCGCCGGGGCCGGCGGATGCATCAAGGGTGCGCGAGCCTTCCGGGCCCGCGGAGCCGCGCCAGGCGAGGCGGATTCCTGCCGGGCCAAGGCCGAGTTCAGTTCCGGCGCACGGTTGTCCCTGAGGCACGCGGAAGGCGCCTTCTTCGGCCGCGTAGATCAGAGCGGCCTGCTGCCCGGGGCTTGCATCCTGCCAGAAAAGCCGAATCGGTCCTCCTGATGGGCAGGTTGCCTCCACCTCAAGAAACGGTCGTCGCTCCAGGCGAATCACGCAGACGAATGAATCACGCACATCGCCTCCGTGATAGGAATTCCGGCGGCCCGGGAAGTCGGGCGACGTGGTGATCCCCCCAAGAAAGAGCTGCGTGGAATGAGGCAGCGCGATGCCGCGGCCCCAGTCATCGCCGGCGCCTCCGAGGTACATCATCCAGTCGAGCGAGCCCTGCGGACTGACGCGGGCGATCCAGGCGTCGTACTCCCCGCCGTGATGTTCGTTGACGCGCCCTTCGTAGTCCAGCGACGTCGTGCCGCCGGTCATGAATGCTCCGCCGTCGTGGTCCAGCACAACGCCGCGACCCCGCTCGCGGCCGGCGCCCCCGAGATGGATCGCCCAGACGAGATCCCCATCCGGACTGAGGAGGATCGCGACCGTGTCGCGCTCGCCCCCGTGGTAGGAATTGCTGCTCCCGTCAAAGTCGAGGGATTCGGTCATGGCGGACACCAGGAGCGAATCGTCCTCCCTGGCGACAAGCGCGTATCCGGTGTCGTCGTTCCCGCCTCCGAGGTAGGTCATCCACTCCGTCACCCCTGAGCGACTGGCCCGGAGAACGAAGATGTCCAGCGCGGCGTGAATGGTGTTGTTGCGCCCTGAGAAGTCGGGAGAGTCCGTCAGGCCGGTCAACAGCAGACGATCCGTGTGGTCCAGAGCGACGCCCAATCCCCCGTCTCGACCACTCCCTCCGAAGTAGAGCATCCTCACGAGCGAACCGGAGGGATCCAGCTCGACGAGGAACGCATCTGAAGCACCGCCGAGATAGGAATTGTCCCGCCCGGAGAACTGCATCGAGTTCGTCTGACCGGTCACAAGCAGGTGACCAGCCGCATCGGCGGCAACGGCATCGGCCTGTTCATCACCCGTCCCGCCCAGGTATCGCATCCAGAGGAGCGTTCCCTCGGCACTCACTTTGTACGCGAACGCGTCATAGGCGCCAAAGGGATCATTGGCGCGACCGGCGAAGTCACTCGAGTTGGTGACGCCGATCACGATCACGTTGCCCTCCGGATCAGTGTTGAGGCCGTAGCCGAATTCGGCGGCGCTTCCTCCGATGTACGCCATCCACAGGAGCGACCCGGTGGAGTCAACCTTGGCGATATAAGAGTCCCAGTTGCCGCCAAAGTAGGAATTGCCTCGCCCTTCAAAGTCGGTGGAGTTCGTCCAGCCGGTCTGATACGCGTTTCCGAGCGCATCCATCGCGAGGCCCTGGGAATAGTCTGTCGCGGCGCCGCCGAGGTAGATCATCCACTCCACCTCCGGATCAATGATGAGTTCGCGAGTGAGATCGATGGGCGTGTCGAGGGCGATGCGATAGGTCGCGGCGTCGATGAGTTCGAAGCGGGCGGGGATGGTCGGCTCGTCGGGCCGGCACGGGCCGGCTCGCGGCGCTGGCGCGTTGTTCTGCGCGCCTGCATCCTCCTGCCACACAA
>JBDIVQ010000123.1:0-10719 GCA_039794345.1 Phycisphaerae bacterium
GTGCGCCGCGGTCACGCGCGGATTCGAAGTGTGAACCGCATGAGACCATTCTTCGGCGGCAATGAAAAGCGCCCGGCGGGGCCGGGCGCGGTTGAGTCGGGACTGAGTTGCGGGAGGCGCCGGGGCGCGGGGTCAACCTTTCTGCCGGACCAGGGCCTTGAGCAGGCGGTCGAGGTCGCGGTAGTCGAGAGGTCCGGAGTAGTCGGGCATCGGCCGCCACTCGGCGAGGGCGGGATCGCGGCGGAGCCAGGTCATGATTTCGCGCACGACGCGGATGCGGTCGTCGATGGTGGAAGCGGGGTTGTTGTACTCGAGTACGAGTTTGGTGAACTCCTCTTCAAACTTTTCGTAGAGGTCCTTCCAGCCCAGCGTGATCTTCCGCCCGGCGTCGGAGACCTCGACCCAGCCGCTGAGGTTGAGCATGCGGGCGAACTCTTCCTTGTCGTCCACGGTTCCGAGGCTGATGTTGTAGCGTTCGGCCTGGGAGGCGGTGAGGGTGAGGATCTCGCCGTCTTTGCAGAGGATCTCGCGCCCTTCGCCGTAGTCGTCGAAGAAGGTGACGCGGCGCTCGCCGTTGGGCAGTTCCTCGACCTTGGCGGTGAGGATGAAGCGCGGGTCGATCATCGCCTGGGTGACGTAGGGGTGGTAGCCGGCCTTCTGGGCGAACTCGCGGGCGTCGCGGAGCCAGATCTCGAGTTCATCGCCCTCCATGGCCTTGGCGCCCGAGCCGGTCATGTACCACGCGGTGGCGGCGCCGATGTGGCCTTCCTTCATGAAGTACATCTCGCGGCACATCATCGACGTCATGGCGGCGGCGGAAATGGCGGACTTGATCCACACGACGATGCGGAACTCATCGCGGACCTTCTCGATGTAGTCGCGGAGTTTATAGACTTCGGAGAGCGCGCCGCCGGGGCTGTCGATCTCGAGGACGATGACGTCGGGCTTGAAGGGCCGGGCCGCGTCGATCGCCTCTTTCAACTTGTCCTGTCGGAAGGTCTGCCCGACGCCGCCGTACATCGGAATGACGAAGACCTTCTTGTTGACGAGGTCCGCTTCGGTCGGCGAGGCCTGCTTGGGGTCGCCGGCCGTCTTGGCGGGGGCGTCCTTGGGGCGGATGTCCGCGTCGGGCTTATCCTCACCGGCGTTGCGGGTGAGCGTCTTGACGTCGTCCTTCCAGAAGGTGAGGGTCTGGGCGATACCGCCGATGTCCACCTTCATGCGGACGATGTCCTTGGTTTCCTCGATGACCTCGCCGCGGTACTCCTTGCCGTTCTTGAGGACCACGAGATCCTCGGCGGCGGCGATCACGGTGATCGCGAGGACGAGCAGGAGGGTAAGCAGGCCTTTGAACATGCGCGTCATTTCAGGTTTCCTTGAGAGCGAAGTGGCTGCGGCCGGGAAGCGGAACGTGTCGCGGGCAATGGCGGGGCGTCAGTTGCCGGGGCGTCCGCCGCCGCCGGTGCCCCCGCCTCCGCCGCCGGGCCGATCCTGGTTGTTGATGTTCCGCAGTTCCTTCTTGAGGGTGTCGATCTCGTAGTGAATCTGGAGGGGATCAATGAAGAGTTCAAGGGGCGGCCACTTCTTCATGAGGGCCTGAATCTCGCGGAGTTTGGCGATGCGCTTGGCGATCCGGCGCTCCACGGGCTCGTTGTAGGTGTCGATGAGTTCCATGTCGGCGCGGATGTAGCCGTATTCCTTGAGCGCATCCTTCCACCCGTCGGCCCACTTCTTGGCGAAGTCCTCGGCGTTGCCCTCGACGTACCGGTACTCGCGGTAGCCGAGCGCGAACATGAGGTCGTCGATGGTGCGGTAGGTCCCGCGCGAGATGCCGTACTCGTTGGCCTGCTTGGCGGTGAGTTCGAGGGTGTTCTCGGGCTCTTCGCCGGAGTTGGCGTCGAGGACGACTTCGCCCTCGGTGTCGGGCCGGAAGACGGGATGGTCGCCTTCGTAGCGCATGCTCAGGACCATCTCGGGGCGGATCATGGCCTCGCAGAGCAGGGCGTCGTGCCCGCCTTCTTCCGCCATGCCGCGGCAGATGCCCACCCACGCGGAGATCATCTTGGCGCGGACCGAGGGGTCGGAGAACATCAGGCGCAACTGCTCGTTGATGACCCAGCCGCCGCCCATCTCCCCGTCGGGCTGAAAGTAGACGTCAGGGAACATGAGGGCGTAAGCGAGCGCCACGCCGCTGGCCTGCTTCACCCAGACGACGACCTTGACTTCCTTGGACCGCGCCTCGCGCTTCAGATCCTCGAAGAAGTTCCGGTACTCCTCAATGTCGGCCTGGCCGAGCGCCTGCCAGCATTCGAATTCGAGGACGACGGTCTTGGCCCGGGCCTCCATGGCCTCGTCCCAGATCATGCGGATGATGCGCGTATGGGAGTCGAGCCCGATCGGCCCGTGAATGGGAACCTTGTAGACCGAATGCCGCGTGTCGTTCGGGTCATAGAGGACCTTGCCCGCGGCGCCCTTGATCTCTTCCGGCTTGGCCTCCTCCTCCTTGCCGGCGTCGGGATCGGGGACGGCGTCGTGGAGGACTTCGAGCACAAGACTCCGCTTCCACGTCTGCTTCGTCCTCATGCCGAACTGCACGATCTCCATGGTGATCGAGTCGTCGGTCTCCTCGAGGATGTTGCCGGTGAAGACGCGTCCGTCCGCAAGGGTGATGCGGTCGAACATGGCGGTCTCTTCGTCCTGGGCGATGGAAAGGGCCGGTGCGCCGAGGAGGAACGCGGCCCAGGCTCCGAGAAGGATGCTTCGCTTGAGAATCGCGCTGAACATGAGTTGCCCCTTTGTCATTGGACCGACGAAACGGCCGGCCCTCCCGCTCAAAACCTCTGAGCCGAACCGGCAGCGCACGCCGCCGACGGAGGCTCAACCCTTCAGACGCCCCGGAGCCCGGAAAGTTCCCTTCCGGTCGGGGCTGATCGCCCCGAAAACCCCCGAGGATCGGTCGGACGATTCTACCCGCGGGCGATGCGCCGGCACCGTGGCCGTGGCCGCGTCCGCGTCGGTCAGGAGGTCAGGAGCCTCCGGGCGTAGTCCATGGCCTGCCCATGCGTCTCGATCCGCCCCTCCAACTGGGCGTCGTACACGGCATCGAGCGCCTGCTTGAACGGTGGTCCGGGAGGGAAGCCCGCCGCCACGAGGTCGTCGCCGGTCACCAGCGGCGGGGGCGCCAGACCGCCGAATCGGGTCGAGAGGTCTGCGATCTCCCGCTCCACCGCGTCCGCCAGGTCCGCCTCGGCGGCCCGCAGCACCATCCGCACCGGGGCGAACCACTCCCCCGCCGCGAGCCGCTTGCGCCGGGCGACGCTCATCGCGGGCCACTGCGACCGGATCCGCTCGACGTCGCGCAGCACCGCAGCGAGAGCGTCGCGCTCGAGATTGCTCAGCATCAGGGCCCGGCGCCAGCGCGATGGCGTGCCCGGCGTCGCCTCGCCGCGATCAATGGCCCAAGCGGCCAGGCCGGCCGCGACGATCAGCGCGCTCTCGAGGCTCTCCTCGATCGTGAGTCGTCCGAGCACGACGGGAGGCGAGGCGGAGTGGGCCGCCTCAAGAACGGGCGCGTCGAGGCCGAGGTCCGCGAGCAGCGCCATCGCCCTCGCGCGATGCCGGTCCAGCAGCATCAGGCGGATCTCCTGACCGATGCGCTCGCGGCTGACGCCGCGCAACTCGGCGGCGTCGCGGCGGATCGCCTCGGCCGTGGACTCGTCGAGGCGAAAGTCAAAGCGTGCGGCGAAGCGCACCGCCCGGAGGGCGCGGAGGTGGTCTTCGCCGAGGCGGGCTGCCGGATCGCCGATCGCGCGGATGAGGCCCGCGCGAATGTCCGCCTGCCCTCCGACAAAGTCGATCACCTCGCCGCTCACCGGGTCAAGGAACAGGCCGTTGATGGTGAAGTCGCGCCGCCGGGCGTCCCCTTCCGCGTCGGTGAATGTCACCGTGTCAGGCCGGCGGCAATCGCTGTAACCCGACTCGTGGCGAAAGGTCGCGACCTCGACCGTGCAGCCGCTCTCGCGCACGAGGATGACGCCGAAATGCTCACCCACCGCCTGGGTGTTGCGGAAGATCTGCCGCACGCGTTCGGGGCGGGCGTCAGTGGCGACGTCGTAATCCTTGGGAGCCAGCCCCATGACCTCATCCCGCACGCATCCGCCGGCGAGATAGGCGACAAAACCCTCGCGGCGCAGCGCCTGCACGATCCTCGTGGCCGCCTCGCGCGCGGGCGACGTCGGCGTTGAAGATGCACGTCGGCCGGCCATGACGGGCAAGTGTAGCGAAGTGCGCCCCACACCGGCGTGGACGACGGGCGGGCGGATCGGCCCGGCCGACATTCAGCGTCTGAGCGGTCTCACCGGCCGCCCGAATCGAAGCCGAGGGCCTCGATCACCGCTCGTCGATCGGGATATAGGGCTGATCGTGCGGTCCGATGTAGTCGGCCTTGGGGCGGATGAGGCGGTTGCCGTCCTGCTGCTCGATGACGTGGCCGAGCCAGCCGCCGATGCGCGAGATGGCGAACATCGGGGTGAACAAGTCCAGTTTCAGGCCGATGCAGTGGTACGTCGTGGCGCTGTAGAAGTCCACGTTCGGGTAGATGCCCCGGCTGCCCACGGCCGCGTCCATCAGGTCTTCGATCTTGCGGCTCATCTCGTAGAGTTTCGAGTTGCCGGTCTGCTCGGCGAGTTTCTTGCTGAAGCCCTTGAGGAACATGGCGCGGGGATCGCGCGTCTTGTAGACCCGGTGGCCGAAGCCCATCACCTTCTCGTGTCTTTCCAGGCGGCCGCGGATGAAGGGCTCGACGTTGTCAAGCGAGCCGATCTCGTTGAGCATGTGCATGACGCCTTCATTGGCCCCGCCGTGCAGCGGGCCGCGCAGCGCGCCGATCGCGCCCGAGATCGCCGAGTAGACGTCGCTGAGCGTCGAAGCGATCACCCGCGCCGTGAAGGTCGAGGCGTTGAGCCCGTGGTCGGTGTGCAGAATCAGGCACACATCCAGCGCCTTCTCCATCGTCCGGGTCGGCTTCTCGCCGTTGAGCATGTACATCAGGTTGGCCGCGAAGGAGAGCGAGCGGTCCGGCGGCACGATCGGCTTGCCCTGCCGATAGCGGTCGAAGGTCGTCAGGATGGCGGGCATCTTCGCCATCATGCTGATGCCCTTGGCGTGAACGTCGTCGGGCGTGATCGCATCCGGGGTGCGGTCCCACAGCGACAGCGCGCTCACGCCCGTGCGCAGCACGTGCATCGGCTCGGCCGTCTTCGGAAACGACGTGATGATGTCGATCAGTTCCTTCGGAAGCGGATACTGGGCGCGGATCTGCGCGATGAACTCGTCGAGTTCGGCTCGCTTGGGCAGGCGGCCGTTCCAGAGAAGGAACACCGTCTCCTCAAAGGTGGAGTTCTCGGCGAGGGCGGCGATGGGGATCCCGACGTATTCGAGGATGCCCAGGTTCCCGTCGATGAAGGACATCTTGGATTCGGCGGCGACGACGCCTTCGAGGCCTTTGGACGCCGTGGATGTGGCCGTAGTCATCGGATTCTCCCGTGCGCGATGGCGGTTTTCGGCGCTCGAATCGAGTCGCCTCGGTGTGTGATCGGTCGGCGGGGATAGTATGACCAGTCGCCGGAGGCAGCAACCGTTTTGGTGCGTCGGCGGCGAGACTTCAAGGTCGTTTTCCTGTATCGGCGCGCCGCAATCGGGACTCCCCCCGATCCCCGCCGCCCCTGCCACCCTCATTTCGCATGATTCCCCTCAGCACCGACCGTCCAACTCGACGCACGCCGCTGGTGAACGGCGCCTTCATCGCCGTCAACGTCATCATCGCGCTGGCCGTCGCCGCATCGGACCGCTTCGAGCAGTGGACCCAGATGCACCTGTACCTCTGGCCGCAGTGGTACAGCGCGGATGTCGGTCCGCAGTGGTGGCAGTTCATCACCTACCAGTTCCTGCACGACACCTCCTCGCCCTGGCACCTCGCCTTCAACATGCTCTTTCTCTGGGTGTTCGGCAATGCGATCGAGGACAAACTCGGCCACGCCGCCCACGCCTGCTTCTATCTCGCGGGAGGCGTGGCGGCGGGCGTCGCCCACTGCCTCGCCTCCGAACTCCCGGTCATCGGCGCCAGCGGCTCCGTCTCCGCCGTCACGGGCCTCTTCATCGCCCTCTTTCCACTCACGCGGGTGAAGGTGTTCTGGATGTTCTTCGTCATCTCGGTCTTCGAGATTCCGAGTTCCTGGTTCATCGGATTCGCGTTGGCGCTTGATGTGTGGGGAGCGGTGAGCGGGGCGGGAGGCGTGGCGTACTTCGCCCACCTCGCCGGCAATCTCTTCGGGTTCCTCCTGGGCATGGGGCTGCTGTGGAGCCGCCTCGTCCCGCGCGACCCCTATGACCTCCTGAGCCTCTTCAGCCAGTGGAACCGCCGGCGACAGTTCCGCTCGATCACGGATCGCGGCTATGACCCGTGGGCGGGTCGGCGCGGCGGCTCCGGCCGGCCGGAGGCCTTTCGCGCCGAGGCGCCCTCATGGAACCGCCGCGCCGCCGCCGCCGCCGAAGAGCAGGCGGGACAGCGCGCCATCGCCCGCCAGCGCATCGCCGACCTGATCGCCCGCCCGGACCTGCCCGCGGCCGCCCGTGAGTACGACGCGGCGCTGGCCCAGTGGCCCGACTTTGTCCTCGGCGGAGCGGCCCAACTCGACCTCGCGACCCACCTCTTCGCGCAGGCAGAGTACGACAAGGCCCTCGCGGGCTTCGAAGCGCTCATGAAGCACTACCCGACCGCGGACTCGAACGGCCGAGTGCGCCTGCTCATGGGCGTGGCGCTGGCTCGCTATCTCAATCGGCCGAAGGAGGCGCAGCCGCTGCTGCGCGAAGCCGTCGATCGTCTCGGCCCCGGCGCCGACCGCGACCTGGCGCGGGAGATCCTCGACGAAATCGCCCTCCCTTCCGAGTGACCCCCGGCGCGCGGCGCCGCGCTTCCACGCTCCAGCCGATGGATGAACGACTGCGATCGGAAGTCTCAGCCTCCCCCGCACATCGCCAGCGCATCGAAGACGGCGGCGACGGACCACGCCTGTGCCACGCAGCCGCCCGGCAGCCGGGGGCGATCGGGAGACGTGTCGCCATCGTACACCTCGGCGATCTGGCCCAGGCTGCGCCCGACGATCATCTGTTCGAGGAGCGGCTCGATGAGCGCCCGGCCGCGCCGCCGCGCCTCTTCGCTGAACTCCTCGGCCCGGAGGAGGGCCTCGACGAACGGCCCCATGAGCCACGGCCACACCGTGCCCTGGTGATACGCCTGGTCCCGCTCGAACATCCCTCCCTCGAAGCGTCCCCGATACCGCGGGTCGCGCGGGCTGAGCGTCCGCAGCCCCACGGGGGTGAGCAGGTGCTCCTCGACGGCGGCCAACACCTCCCGGCGCCGGCCCACACCCAGCGGACTGAAGCGCAGCGAGCACGCGATGACCTGGTTCGGCCGAATCGTCGCATCCTGAACCCAGCCCTCCCCCTGCGGCGTGAGGACATCGGCCAGGCAACGCGTCTGCTCGCACCAGAAGGCCCCCTCGAAGTGCTCGCGCACGCGCTGCGCCAACGCCTCAAGTGCGGCCGCCTGCGGCGCCTCCGCGTCACCCAGCACTTCGGCGAGCGCACACAGCGCGTGGTGCCAGAGGGCGTTGACCTCGACCGCCTTGCCGCCGCGCGGCGTGAAGACGACGCCATCGCGCTTCGCGTCCATCCACGTGAGTTGCGTCGAGGCGTCGCCGGCGGCGATCAACCCGTCGCGCTCATCCATGCGGATGCCGAAGTCCGTGCCGCGCCGGTACTGCTCGATGATGTCCAGGCACGCGCCGCGCAGGTCCCGGTCGAACCCGGCCGCATCGCCCGACATTTGCCGGTACTCGCACGCCGCGTGGATGAACCACAGGCTGGCATCGACGGTGTTGTAGTGGGCGGCGCCGCCGTAGTCATCGAAGAGGTTGGGAATGAGCCCGCGCTGTCGATGCGACGCGAAGGTTCGCAGCGTCCGCAGCGCCTCATCGAAGCGCGCGGTGACGAGCAGCAGGCCGCGCAGCGCGATCATCGTGTCGCGCCCCCAGTCGCCGAACCACGGGTACCCCGCGAGGATCGTCATGAGGGACTCGTCGCCGACGCGCCGCGGCACGACGAAGGCGTCCGCGGCCGCCATCAGGTCGAGCCGGCGTCCCAGCGCCGGCGCCCCCGGCGCCGACCGTCGGGCCATCGCCGCCAGATGCTCCCTTCGCGCCTCGACGCCCCGCGCCAGGTCCGCGCCATGCTCGACCTCTCCCGGCGCGAGCGGTTCCGCTGAGGCGCGGAGTACCAGCGCGCACGACCCCTCCGTGCCGATCGTGCACTCACATCGGAACTCGCCGGGCGTAAAGAGGTCTTCGACCCAGTCCTGGCCGCGCTGCCGCTCCTGCTCGTAGTGGAAGTTGAACCACCAGTCGCCCCGGGCATGGAACTGGCCGCCGGACGTCGCAAGATGCAGTTCGATGCCCTTCTCGGCGCCGATGGCGATCCCCGACGCCGTGCCGCGCACCAGCAGCCGCCGGCCATCGCATCGGATCAGATGATGGAAGTCGTGCAGGCGCACGAGGGGAAGGAGCGTCACGCGCGCCGCAGCGCCGCTCGGCCCCTCGACGCGGTAGCGCACCTCGACTCCTCCCCCGCGCCAACCCATCGTCATCTGCCGCTCCACCGTGAACGCCCCGCACCGGTAGATCCAGCGGCAGGCGCTCACGCCGCGCTCGAATCGCTTGAGATAGCGATACCCGCGCGGCGCGAGGTGCGCCGGCTCGAACTCGAAGTTGCTCAGTTCCACCGTCTCCTCGGGAACGCCGGGCGCCGCGAGGGTGAATCGCTCCATGACGGTGCTGAGGAGCATGAGGCGCCCCACAGGCGGCCGGGCCGCGTGCACGAGCCACCCGTGGTACCGCCGCGTGTTCAGCCCCAGGGCCGTACCCATCGCAAAACCGCCCACACCGTCGCTCAGCAGCCACTCAGTCTCGATGAATCGGCGCACATCCGCCTCGCCGCGGAATCGCGCGATGTGCGTGCGTTCAAATGAAGTTGGATCGTGCTCGATGTTCATGGAGAGGCTTTGGGCTTGAGGCTTGAGGCTTGAGGCTTGGTGATCGCGGCTTGCCGCTTCGCGAACCACTCGCCGATCACTCTCCCATCAATCGCTCGCGCGCCAGCAGCGCGGCGCCGAGCAGACCGGCGTTGTCGCGCAACTCGGTCGCCACGATGGCGCATTGCCTGAGTTCCTCGGGGAACACCGCCTCGTCGAACGCGCGGCGGACGCGCGAGAGGTACCACTCGCCGAGCGCTTCGGCCCCGCCGCCGCCGAGAATCACGCCGTCGAGGCTCAGCAGCGTCGCCGCATTCGCCGCCGCGATCCCGACCATCCGCGCGGAATGCTCGGCGATGCGCTGCGCCAGCGGATCGCCATCCTCCACGCCGCGGGCGATGTGACGGATGCGCAGGTCGTCGGGGTGGCCTTCGACCAGGTTGCGCAGGCTCGACTTCTCATTGGCGCGGAGCAGGTGAGCAGCGCGCCGCTCCATGGCGCTGCGCGCGGCGTGGTCCTCGAGTTTCTCCGACGCCGGCCCACCGCCGGGCAGCATGATGACGTGGCCGATCTCCCCCGCCGTCCCGAACGTGCCGTGGTGCAGTCGCCCGTCGAGCACCAGCCCTCCGCCCACCCCCGTGCCGACCCACACCCCCAGCACGTTGCGATGCCCGCGCCCGGCGCCGAGGCGGCACTCGCCCCACACGGCCACATTCACGTCATTGTCAAGCGTCGCCGACACTCCACCCAGCCGCCGGCTCACAAGATCAGCCAACGGCACGTCCCGCCACCGCAGATTGACCGCGTTGAGGATGATCCGGCACGAGGCGTCGATCGGCGAAGGCGCGCCGATGCCCACCCCCGCCAGGTCGCGCACCCGCACTCCCGCGCCGCTGCACGCCGACTCGATCCCTTCACAGAGTCGAGTGATGACCGCATCGACGCCCTCCTCCGCCTGCGTCTTGAGCCGCGACTGACCCACGATCCGGTTGGCGGCGTCCACGACGCCGATCTGCATGTTCGTGCCGCCGAGATCGACGCCGACGACGTGTGAGCCGCTCTGAGCCATGTACCACCCGCTCCCGCGCCCGCGCCCCGCGGCCGCGCTGCACCACGCGCGCTGCGCCGCTCGAATCGCCTCGCATTATACCGGCAAGCCCGCCCCGATCGGGGCGCCGCTCCGCATCCCGCATCACCCTGCCTGACTTGAATCGAAGGGGCGTGCTGTCTGCAATCACGCAGCGGCACTCAGAACCAGCCCGAAGCGAGAGCAAGAAGCCAGGCGCGCTCCGCCGCCCACCCCCGACCACTCCACATCCAAACCCCGTGCTGACGCGTGGGGCTCTGTTCATCGCGAAGCGATGATCCGAGCCCCGACCGTAAGGGAGGGTCTTCGCCAAACACCAGCCTTCGCCGATCGATTCGGCAAGAGTCGTGCCCACGCGCCGACGCGCCCACGCGTCCGCCATCGCCGCCCACCCCCGATCACTCCACATCCAAACCCCGTGCTGACGCGTGGGGCTCTGTTCATCGCGCAGCGATGAACCGAGCCCCGACCGTAAGGGAGGGTCTTCGCCGAACACCAGCCTTCGCCGATCGATTCGGCAAGAGTCGCGCCCACGCGCCGACGCGCC
>JBDIVQ010000124.1:0-10515 GCA_039794345.1 Phycisphaerae bacterium
AGCGAGCGTGCAGTGGCACCCTCCTGACTCACAGCCGCGCGGGTGGCATCGATCGCCGCCGCTCTGGGCGGAGATCGATGGCGTGGGTGCAAGCACGAGCGACGGCCCTTGCCCACCGCACTGCACTTTCACTCAGAGCAGCGAGCGTGCAGTGGCACCCTCTCGATTCACAGCCGCACGGGTGGCATCGATCGCCGCCGCTCTGGGCGGAGATCGATGGCGAGCGTGCAAGCACGAGCGACGGCCCTTGCCCACCGCACTGCACTCTCGCCCAGAGCAGCGAGCGTGCAGTGGCACCCCCTGGTTCACCAACGCGCACCCCTGCCTTGAAACGGCTCTACTCGATAGGCGCCGGATTGCTTGTCGAGCACGATGTGAGATCGATGAGTTGGAGATAGCCGCCGCACACATCGCTTCCGACGACGGCCTCGACCTGTCCGCCGCCGTTCTCATCCGACGTGACGAGGCCGAGGTAGATGAGCGTCGGCGCCGCGAGATCGAGGCGCAGTCCGGCGCAGGGTCGCGGCGGCGGGATGGTGAACAGGCCCGTCGAGCGCGAATAGAACACCGCGAGCGGGCCGTGCGGCGTGCTTTGCGTCCATTCCAATTTGACCGGTCCCGGCTCCGGGCACAGGGAGGTGATCGTCGCGACGGGCCAGCCGAATTGGTGAGCGCCGCTGCGCCCGTCGTATTCCTTGCCGGAGATTCCCAGGCGGGAGGCGCCCTGAAGAGGCACGCGCCAGCGCCAGAGTGGGCCGTTCACCTTCGGCGCGAGGTTCTGCGGCGCCGCCGCAAACTCGGGATCCACGTCATACATCCCACTCTCGTCGATTTGAGCCATCCACTCACCCCTTTCATTGAGCAGGGGCGAGGCGGAGTACTGGTCCGGCGCGATCCGGTCGTACCAGCAGTTCGTGAAGTCGAAGTTCGCGGGCGCATGCGTCGTCGCGCCGTTCGTCAGGTACATGGGATCGACGGCGGAGAAGACGCACTGCTCGGCGACGACCAGCGCGTCTTCGCCGGCGCGGATGAACGAGCGAGTGGCTGATCGCGGGTATTCGTCGTAAAACGTCACGCCGAGCATGTAGAGGCGGTCTCCCGCGTTCTTCGCCCAGATGGCGCGCGTGGCGTACACGCCGTCGAGGCGCGTAATGAATTCGCAGGACTCGATCGCCACCTGCGTGCCCGTGCGGTTGAAGAGCAGGCAGGCGCCGCTGTTGCCCCCGGTCCGGCTGGCTTTTCGGAAGTCGAGGCGGCAGCGGATGAAAGCGGCGTGCCCGTCCACGTTGGCGTAGTCGCAGTTCACCGCTTCGCACTCGATGAAACGCACGGGATAGGTGTGCGCGTCGAGCGGATCGGTCGCTGAGGCGGTGTTCAGCCCGCACCCGAAGGCGTTTCCGACGGCCCGGTCGTAGCCGAACGTGCGGCAGCGAACAAACTCGACGTCGGCGATCCGCCCGCTCGCACCGCTGTGCGTATAGAAGCCGCCGCATCGGTCGGTGGCATTGAGCGGCAAACCGCGCACATCGAGAATCCCGTACAGATGGGCGTCACTCTCCTCGGCGCGGCAGCGCACCGCGTCCCGGTTGGCGGCGTAGAAGACGAAGTGGTTGCTGCGTCCGGTCAGGCCGTAACCGACGCACCGCACGAAGCGATTGCCTTCGCATCGGTCGCCGACGAACCCGGCGGAGTGGTAGCCGCAGTCGAAGAACGTGCAATTCGCCGCGGTGCTGTCCAGTCCATCGCGCACCATCAGTCCGTATCCATTGCCCGGTGTAGGATCGGACCAGAGCACGAAGCGCAGCCCGTCCACGGTCAGGCGCTCGGCGTTGTGGATCGTCAGCCCGTTGCCCGCTCGAACCCAGGCATAGGTGTCGCCGAGGTTGGGCGGCGCAGCGCCGGCGGGGGGATTGACGAGCAACGCGCCGAGCGTGCTGTCGTGGAACCATGAACCGGGAGTGCTGCGACAGAGGTTGTAGGTGGCGGCGACCGTCAGGTGGCCGTAGTGCCTTCCCGCGCCGTCGATGTTCGCATCCCAGTTCCAGACGACGGACACCGGTGTGTCGGTCAGGGAAGCCGCGTAGAGGCCGTCGCCCCTGAGCGTCCATTGATCGGGGGGGACGACGACATCGCCGCGAATCTCCGGCGCCGCCCGTCCGGGCCAGGGGCGGAGGATGTTGTCGCGCCGATCGCCTCCCCAGACCGCCGATTCCCGGAAGGTGCCGGCGGCGAAGACGACCTGGCCGGGGCCTTCGGGGACGCTGCGAAGCGAATTGAACGGGGACTGCGCAGCGCCCGTACCGTTGGTCGCCGCGTCGCCATCGACGTACCACTCGCGGGCGCGGAGCGATTGGGCCGAGACGTCGGCCGTGCCGTGCAAGAGCGCAATCGCTACCGCCGCCGCAACGGTCCGCAGCCGAAAGCGGACGCAGCGCCGGACGTTGAGCGGCAGTACAGCCCCCTCGGCATCGGGCGGGCGCCGATGGATCATCTTTCTCCCTTCCCCAACATCCACCCGGTTTCGCGGCGGCTCCAGCCCCCCGGAGCCTTCCGGAAACGCAGGTAAGTATCCACTCGATTCACCCGGAATGCAAGTCATCTCGTTGGATTCCCGGGGATTCGGGGCCACGAGGCGACTCGATGCAGTGGTCGCCGACCCGTCCAACGGCCGACCGGCGGAGCGCGTCCCCTTGGCCGATCGTCTGCGGAATCGTGGTTTGAGTGGCCTGAAGGGGCGCCCCGTCGGTGTCCCGTGCGGCCCCAACCCACGGGACATGCGGAGCGGCCGACAACGAATCGAAGGCGCTCTCGCTGCCCGTCCGTGCTCGATATTCAGCTGAACGCCTGCCTGCGAGGACGCTTACGAGGCTCCGTCAGGGGGCGGCGGTGTCTGCGGCGGCCGGCGGCGATGCAGATCGATCGCGCGGGAGACTCGCGGGGCCGCTCCCGCGATTTAAGAGCAACGACGCCCGCGAAAGAGCCTCCGCGGGCGCCGCTGGATGATCGCAACCGGCATCCGTGGCCGGATCGATGGATCGAACGTCAGGGAATCTGGGCCACGTTGGTGGTGGAGCACGGGCTGCCATCCGCGATGACCATCTGAAGGTACCTGCGGCAGGCGAGGGTTCCCGCGTTGCTGGAGACCTGGCCGGAGCCATTGGGCCCAGTGTTTCCCGAGTAGACGAGTTGAATGCCCTGATTGCTCAGACCGAGTTGAGTGCCGCCGCATGCGCCGCCGGGGATGACGAAGTTGCCGGTCGTGTTGGCGAAGACGATGCCCATCGGCCGGCTGGGCGTGGTGCCGTTCCAGGAGACTGTGACGCGGCCTGGGCATGCGCCTGCGATCGAGAGGCTCGGGCCGATCGCGCCGACCCACTCGAGCCCGTCGTGCGCGCCCAGACCGCTGCGCACGTCGGTGCGGGCGAAGCCGCTGTTGACGTCGAAGTAGTAGAGGACGCCGTTCCAGTCGATTCCCCAGAGGTAGTTCCGATCGGGGTCGTAGGCGAGCCCGCTGTCGTTGCAGTAGGGGCCGTCGTAGAGGAGCGTGGTGACGCCGTTGCTGCGGTTGATGTCGTAGAGATCGCCGGCGCCGTCCTGAACGCCGATGAGCCGGTCGCCGCGGTAGTCGTAGGCGAGCCCGCCGATTCCGCGGCCCATGTTGCCGATGAGCGTGGCGGCGCCTGACGAGGTGTTGACGCGGTAGAAGTTCGTCCCGCCGGAGAACTGCGTGGCAAAGAGCGTGTTCGTCGAGGTATCGAAGGCCAGGCCGAACATGTCAGTCACGCCGTGCGATCCGATCACGGTCGCCGCCCCGGTGTTGAGGTTGACGCGATAGAGCGAGTTGTTGCCGCGGCCCGGGGCCATGTACATCGTCTGCGAAGCGGGGTCATAGGCGAGGCCTCCGAACGCGAAGGACGTGCCGAGCGGCCCGACGTCCGAGAACGTCAGGGTGTCGAGATCGATCTTCACGAGTACATCGTCCGACTCGCGCACCGCGTAGAGCGTCCCTCCCGCCTGGGCCACCTCAGCCGAGATGAGCAACGCCGCCGCCAGGGAAACAGATTGCCGCCACATGGTTTTCTCCTTCTCCAAAGTTCCTGAACTCTTCGCACAGCGCCCGCAGACTACGGTTGCGGTTCAAAGCGCCGCCACAAGCATACCCGAAATCCGGCCCGCCGGTCAGGAGGAAATCGCTGGAACGGGCCTTGATCCTCGTCGCCAGGTCCCCGGAGCCGCCCTGCGTGCCCTCGACCGGTTGGGCAGGGTACCGAATCTCATCAAGCGCCGGCGATGTCGATGGCGAACCCATACTCTCTGGAGTTGTTCGAGTCGACGATCGTGCGCTCTCCGATCCGCTCAAACCCCATCGACCCGTAAAGCGCGTGGGCAGCGGTGAGTCGCGTGTCGGACCAGAGGATGAAGCGGCGCCGTCCGCGCGCTCGTGCGTAACGCATCGCCAAGGTCACCAGCAGCCGCCCGAACCCGCCGCGCCGACTCACCTTGCGGACGTACAGGCTCTTGAGTTCCGCCGTTGTCTCATCCTCAGGATCGAGGTAGACCGCGGCGGTGGCGATGAGCGTTTCATTCATGTCGCGCACAACCCAGAACTCGCCGCCGTTCGTGCGGAAGTGGCGGCCGGGGTCGAGGAGGTGCTGCTCGACCTCGTCGTCGAGATTGAGGGTCATGCCGTATTCCCTGTAGATCTCGCCGATGAGATCGTGAACGTCGGGCAGGTCCTCATCCATGACGGGTCGGATCGAGCAGTCGGTGACCATGAGGTGCGTCATGGGGGATCGTAGGAATGGTGGCAAACTGTGGCCTGGCGCATCGTTTCGCCCCGATCCGAAGGCGTGGCGCTCGGGTCTCGGTTAGCCGCGACGCGGAGGCTCTGCGCAGCGGAGCGCTGCCGTGCGACGTCGAAAGCGCCCCGTCTCCGCGCATACGATGCGCTTCTCGAAAGGTGTTTCCCGGTGGCGCGTCTTCATGAGTATCAGGGCAAGCGGCTGCTGCGCGAGATCGGGCTGAACGTGCCGCGCGGCGCCGCGGCGTCGAGCGCCGACGAGGCGCGAGAGATCGCGCGCGGCCTCGGCGGCCCGGTCGTCCTCAAGATCCAGGCGTGGACGACGGGACGCAAGGCGATGGGGGGCGTCGCTTTCGCCGCTTCTCCCGAGGAGGCCGCGGCCGCAGCGACCCGCCTGCTCGCCATGAGGGTCGGCGCCTTCCCTGTCGAGCAGGTGCTTGTCGAGGAGCAGTTGCCCATCGAGCACGAAATCTTCGTCTCGCTGAGCATCGATGACGCCGCGCGCCGGCCGGTTCTGCTGCTCGGCGTGACGGGAGGTTCGGGGATTGAAGAGCGGGCCGGGGAAGTTGCCCGCATCCCCGTCCATATTGACGGCACCCTCGAACGCGCGGCGGTCCTCTCGCGGCTGGCCGTTTCGCGAGTCCCAGCGAGTCTGCACGCGCCGCTCGCCGACGCCGTGGCGCAGATCGCCGCGCTCGCGCGCCGCATCGAGGCGCGATCGGTTGAAGTCAATCCGCTGGTGACGACGCGCGACGGTCGCGTGGTCGCCGCCGACTGCCGCATGACCATCGACGACTACGCTGTGTTTCGTCACGGCGACCTCGGCATCGACATCGCGCGCGAGCTTGATCATCCGCCCACCGCGCTTGAACGCATCGCCTACGCGATCGAGCAGGCGGATCATCGCGGCACGTTTTACTTTGCGCAACTGCCCGTGGAGACCGGCAAGCCTCTCATCGGTTTCCACGGCGCGGGGGGCGGCGGGTCGATGATGTCGATGGACGCGATCACCGCCGCCGGGTTCGCCATCGCCAACTTCACCGACACTTCGGGCAACCCCTCCGTCGCCAAGGTCTATCGCGCGGCGAGGATCATCCTCGCCCAGCCGGGAATCGTCGGTTACTTCGGCTCGGGAAGCGGCGTCGCCAGCCAGGAGCAGTTTCATTCCGCCTACGGCCTTGCCAAGGCGTTTGTCGAAATGAACCTCGCCATTCCCGCGGTGATCCGCCTCGGCGGCAACAGCGAGGACCGGGCCGTCGAGATTCTCGAAGACGCTTGCCGCGGCCTTCCGGCGCCGGTGCGCGGGTTCAGGAAGGACGACACGCCCGCGGCGTGCGCCGCCGTTTTTGCTGAGCTCGTGCAGCGCTGCGGCGCCAAGCCCGGCGCCATGCGCCGGCGCGTGCCGGAGTATGTCGGCCGTTCGGATTCGTACTCCTTCCCCATCACCGGCGGCCGCGTGTGGATCGACCACGCCGCCTGCGACGCCGCCGCGACGCAACTCGTGATTCAGCACAGCGCCCGCCTGCTGCGTGAGCAGGGTGGCCAACCCCTTCTCGCCGTCCCTGAAGAGGAGGTCGCCGGCAAGGACAGCGAACTCATCGCCTGCGAAATCGAATGCCGCCGCGCCGGCATACCCATCCTCTTCGTCGATCTACCCATCCCCGGCCTGGATGATTCATGATGCTCATTCACGCCAGTTTCAACTCAGTGTGCCTTCCTCCATGCCCTCTGTGCCTCTGTGGTTAGTCCTGGTTCTCCCATGTCCATTATCATCGACGAAAACAAGTCCGTCATCGTGCAGGGCATCACCGGCCGCGAGGGCCGCGCGCGCACGAAACTCATGAAGGAGTTCGGCACGAACGTCGTCGCGGGCTGCACGCCGGGCAAGGGCGGCGACAGCGTCCTCGACATTCCCGTTTACGACACCGTCCTCGAAGCGTGCAACTACGCCGAGTCTTACCTCGGCGATCCGGTTGATGTTTCCGTTATCTTTGTGCCGGCCGCCCTCGTGAAGGCCGCGGCGATCGAAGCGATCGAGGCGGGGGTGAAGATGCTCCTGCTCGTGCCCGATCGCGTGCCGGTGTGGGATGCGATGGAGATCTACGCGGCGGCTCGGGCGAATGGCGCCCGCTTCGTCGGCCCCAACACCCTCGGCGTGCTCAGCCCCGGCAGGGCCGTCATCGGCATGATCGGCGGCCGGGCGCAGAGCGCCCGCGAGTGGTTCAAGGTCGGCCACGTCGGCATCATCTCGCGCAGCGGCGGCATGACTTCCTCATGCGGCTACTACCTCGGGCGGGCGGGCGTGGGCCTCTCGACGCTTGTCCACGTCGGCGGCGATTCCATCCTCGGCCTGCGCATCCCCGAGGTCGCGCTGATGTTCGAGGAAGACCCGCAGACGCGGGCGCTCGTCATCTTCGGAGAGATCGGCGGCAGTCAGGAAGAGCAACTCGCCGAACTCATCGTGCAGCGCAGAGTAACAAAGCCGGTGATCGCCTACATCGGCGGCGCCGCGGCGAAGGAAGGCACGCGCTTCAGCCACGCCGGCGCCATCATTGAAGGCGGCAAAGGCACCCACGCCGGCAAGGTCAACGCCCTGCGCGATGCCGGCGCCGTCGTCGCCGACGCCTTCGGCGATCTCCCCGCAGCGACCGTCGAAGTGCTTTACCGCCACGCAATCCCACTGTGTCTCGAACGCTGAAAGATCACCACAAAGTCACCAAGGATCACCAAGGGCCACGAAGAGAATCAGAGTGTGCATGATGCGATTGCGTTGAAGTGAGGGCATCCGCTATTCGGCAGGTCGTCGAAGCGGGAGTATGAGCGACTTTCTTGGCCTTTGTGGCCCCTTGTGGTTCTTTGAGCCTTTGTGGTGAGGATTGGATCAACGATGACGGATCAAGCCAACCCCAACGCCTGGACGACGGCGATCACTGAGATCAGGCCCAACCACGTGGCCGTGCGCGGCTATGACATTGCCGAACTCATGGGCCGGGTGAGTTTTGGCCAGGCGGTGTATCTCATCCTCCGCGGCGAACTGCCTTCGCTGCCCGTCGGGCGCCTGATGGACGCCATGCTCGTGGCGAGCATCGACCACGGCGCCACGCCCCCCTCCGCCCTCGCCGCGCGAACCGTCGCATCAACCGGGGCGCCGCTGAGTGCGGCCGTCGCCGCCGGCGTCATGAGCATCAACGCCCACCACGGCGGGGCGATCGAGGACTGCGCCCGCAGCCTCGCCGTTGTCGTCAACCTGCACAAGACCGGCGCGCCGTGGGACGGTGCCGCCGCGCAGATGCTCGAGGCGCTCAAGTCGCGCGGCGAGCGCATGGCCGGCTTCGGCCACCGCTATCACACCGCCGACCCGCGCACGAAGCGCCTCTTCGACCTGGCCGCTGAAGCGGGCGCGACCGGGGACTTCATCGACGCCGCCCGGGCGGTCGAGGCCCGCTTCGCCGCCGCCGGCAAGCCCCTGCCCATCAACGTCGACGGCGCGATCGGCGCGGTCCTCGCCCAACTCGGCTTCGAGTTCGAGGTGATGAACGGCCTGTTCATGATCGCCCGTACGCCCGGCCTCCTCGCCCACGTGCGCGAAGAGCAGTCGCGCTGTAAACCGATGCGCAAGATCGACCCCGTCGCCCACACCTACGATGGTCCGCCGCACCGATCGCTCAAGTAGCGCCGATCGGTCCGCCTTTCTCCCTCTCCCCCCTGGGAGAGGGCCGGGGTGAGGGCCGACCGTCCGGAAGTGTCCGCTTGCTCACCTGTCGATGCGGCAACAGCCATGACCCATGTTCGCAGCATCCAGACCGCCCGCCTCACACTCCGCCCCTTCACGGCGGAGGATGCGCCGGCGGTGTACGAATACGCCCGGCACCGCGAGGTCGCCGCCACGACCGCGACCATCCCGCACCCCTACAGCCTCGAAGACGCGGCCAGTTGGATCGAGCGCGTGCAGGAACATGCGGCCAGAGGCGACGTGTTCAACTTCGGCATCGCACTGCGCGCAAGCGGGCAGATCATCGGCGCCATCGACCTGCGCCTCGAACCCGAGAACCGCGCCGCCGACCTCGGCTACGCCATTCACCCCGCGCACTGGAACCGGGGCTACGTGACCGAGGCAGCCCGCGCCGTGGTCGAGCACGGCTTTGAGGCGCTCAACCTCAACCGCATCCACGCCCACCATTTCGCCGCCAACCCCGCCTCGGGGCGGATCATGGAGAAGATCGGCATGAAGCGCGAAGGGGTCATGATTCAGCGTTTCTGCAAGTGGGGTGTCATGCACGACACCATTCACTGGGCCATTCTGCGATCCGAGTACGAAGAGAGGAAAGCGCGAACATGAATGCGACGACCGCCCGCATCGCTGAGTTGTTCCCCGAGATCATGCGCATCGGCGACGCCGCGCTGCGCGACAAGGTGGCGGCGGTGTGGAACGAAGCGGTCACCACCGGCTGCGGCGGCAAGGGATGGACCTTCGACGAGTTGCGGGCCGTGAAGTTCACTCTGCTCGCCGGCGACATTCCCATGACCTTCATCAATCACATCCGCAGTTGCGCGCAGCAGTGCCTCGCCATCGCCGATGTGCTCGAGGGGATGTTTCCCGGCATGATTCCGATCAATCGCGACGTGCTTCTCGCAGGCGCGCTGCTCGCCGACGCGGGCAAGCCGCTCGAGTACGACAGGGACGCCTCAGGCCAGGTCGTGCAGGGTTCATTCGGCCAGATGCTCCGGCACCCCTTCAGCGGCGTGGCGATGTGCTACAAGCACGGGTTGCCGCCCGAGGTGATGCACATCGTCGCCACCCACAGCCACGAGGGCGACAAGGTCCAGCGGAGCATCGAGAGCATCATCTTCCACCACGCCGACTTCGTCGATTTCGACATTGCGAAGTACCTGGGGGCGAAGGCGGCAAGGAAGTGAGCCGGAGGGACCGTCGGTATAATCCAGCGCATGCCTCTTGACCTCTCCACCCTCCCGCACGACCGGATCGCCGAGTTCTGCCGGCGCAACGGGATTCGCCGTCTCGCCGTCTTCGGCTCGGCACTGCGCGACGACTTCACGCCGCAGAGCGACCTTGACGTGCTCGTCGAGTTGGAGCCGCACGCGCGGACTGGACTGGCTTTTTTTAGAATGCAGAATGAACTGAGTGACCTGCTGCGCCGAACGGTTGACCTGAATACGCCGGATTGCCTGAGCCGGTACTTCCGGGATGAGGTGCTCGCGGAGGCGAAGAATCTGTATGTCGCGGCATGAGGATGTCGTTCGACTCGCGCACATGCTCGATCATGTCCGCGAGGCCGTCGCGATGGCGGTGGGATGCAGCCTCGACGACCTCCCTCAGAATCGGATGCTGAATCTCGCGCTCGTTCGGCTTGTGGAGATCGTCAGCGAAGCAGCCAGTCGGGTGTCGGATGCTCGACGGTCGCTCCATCCGGAGATCCCGTGGGCTGAGATCCGTGGAATGCGAAACCGCATCGTCCACGGCTACGACAGCATCAACTTCAGAATCCTCTGGGATGTGATCACCCTCGACCTTCCGCCTCTCATCGCGACGCTCGAGCGCATCCTCGGCAGCGATGCTTCGCCGTCTTGAGATCACCGGCATCGGCTGCGACCAGCCGCTTTCCGCACCCGAATCTCACCCTGAATTCACCCGAATCCGGCGACGCGCACTCACCGGTCTCCGTCCATGCGATTAGGATGATCGCATCGCCCGC
>JBDIVQ010000125.1:0-10493 GCA_039794345.1 Phycisphaerae bacterium
CCCCACGATTTGCAGCGCCTCATCGTGGGCGTGGCCCCAGGCCCAAGGCCCCCGCATACACTCCCCACCCATGGATCACCTCGGCCTCTTTGAGATCATCGCGATCCTCATCACCCTTGCGGCCCTGTTCAGTTACGTCAATTACCGCTTTCTCGGCCTGCCGACGACGATCGGCCTGATGATTCTCGCGCTCGTTCTCTCGACGGCGCTGATCATCGCGGGGACCTTTGTTCCCGCTGTTCGCGACACCGCCGAGCGCCTCCTCGAATCCATCAACTTCGACGAGACGCTGCTGCACGGTATGCTCGGCTACCTCCTCTTCGCCGGCGCTTTGCACATCAACCTCGAAGACCTCGCCCGCCACAAACTCGTCATCGGCACTCTCGCGTCCGTCGGCATCGTCATCTCGACGGCGCTCGTCGGCGGCGCGACGTGGTGCATCTTCCGCTTCGTCGGCATGCCGGTTGACCTCATCTACTGCCTGCTCTTCGGCGCGCTCATTTCGCCGACCGATCCCATCGCGGTGCTGGGGATTCTCAAGTCCCTCGCGGCGCCGAAGGATCTTGAGACCAAGATCGCCGGCGAGTCGCTCTTCAACGACGGCGTCGGCGTGGTCGTCTTCCTCGCCCTGCTCGGATTCGCCGGCGCGGGTCACGGCGAAGAGCCAATCGGCTTCTCATCCGTGGCCATGCTCTTTCTCAAGGAAGTCGTCGGCGGGGCGGTCTTCGGCTTGGTCATCGGCCTGATCGCCTACCGCATGCTCAAGGACGTGAACAACTACCAGGTCGAAGTGCTCATCACGCTCGCGCTCGTCACCGGCGGCTACAGCGTCGCCTACGTCTGGCATCTCTCGGGGCCGATCGCCATGGTCGTCGCGGGCCTGCTCATCGGCAATCACGGCCGCTCGTTCGCCATGTCGGAGACGACGCGCGAGCACCTCGACACCTTCTGGGAACTCGTCGATGAGATTCTCAACGCGGTGCTTTTCGTGCTCATCGGTCTCGAAGTGCTCGTGCTCACGGTCGAGGGGCGCTACGTGCTGGCGGGTGTGCTGGCGATCCCCACGGTGCTGGCGGCGCGATTCATCTCGGTGGGCATTCCCATGGCCATCCTGCCGCGGCCGCGTCGTGTGCCGCATGCGGTGAAACTCCTCACCTGGGGCGGCCTGCGCGGCGGCATCTCCGTCGCCCTCGCCCTCGCCCTGCGCGATGCCCTCAGGGGACACGTGGACAGCCGCGTTACGGACGCGATCCTCGTGATGACTTACATCGTCGTGGTTTTCTCCATCGTCGTGCAGGGGCTGACGATCGGGCCGATCCTGCGAGGATGGCTCAAACCGGAAGAAGGCGGCCCCTTCCGCGCGCACTCCTGAATCAGGCATAAGACGAACCGGTGGAGACACTTTTCGACCGGCGTTTGTGCGGGTCGGAACTTCTGTTCCCACGGCCCTTGCCGGGCGGTATAGTGATGCACCATGAACACCACCCTCCGCTCCCTCACCCGCCGTCAGTTCCTTCAGACTTCCGCCGCCGCCACCGCCTGGGCGATGACCGCATCGTCCTACGGACGCATCTTCGGCGCCAACAACCGCCTCAACGTCGCGTACATCGGCGTCGGGGGCATTGCAAGCAATCAGCACATTCCGCCGCTGGCCGATCTTGGGGCCGGCTGCCCGTGCTTCACCGACGTGGATCAGACGCGGTGGGGGGCTTGCGTCGAGCGGTGGTCCTCGGCGGCGGGCTTCACTGACTATCGCAAGATGTACGACAAGCATCACGCGGACATTGACGCCGTCATGGTCGGCACGCCGGACCATCATCACTTCCCCGCGACGATGATCGCCATGAGCCTCGGCAAGCACGTCTATACGCAGAAGCCCCTCACGCACACGCCGTGGGAAGCGCGGCAACTCACGCTCGCGCAGAAGAAGTACAAACTCGCCACGCAGATGGGCAACCAGGGGCACGCCTCCGAGGAACTCCGCCTCACCATCGACTATCTGCGCGGCGGCGCGATCGGCGATCTCGTCGAAGCGCACGTCTGGACGGATCGGCCGTGGTGGCGTCAGGGTCTCCCGCGACCCGAGGGCGCGGAGGAGATTCCTTCGAACATGGACTGGGACAGTTGGCTCGGCCCGGCGCCCGAGCGCCCCTATCGCCACAATCCCGCCGACCGCTGGGGCGGACTCTATCACCCCTTCAACTGGCGCGGCTGGTGGGACTTCGGCTGCGGCGCGCTGGGCGACATGGCCTGTCACGAGGTCGATCCCGTCTACTGGGCGATGAATCCCGGCTATCCGACGGCCGTCGAACTCGTCGCCGGCGAGCCGATCGGCGACGGCGAGATGTACAACAAGGCGAGCACGGTGCGCTACGAGTTCCCGGCGGACGGCAAGCGGCCCGCGTTCACGCTCTTCTGGCACGATGGCGGCCGCAAGCCGGAGCGTCCCGAGGAACTCGCGGCCGACGTGCAGATGACCAATGAGGGCGCGCTCTACATCGGCACCAAGGGCAAGATGATCTGCCTGCCCAACGCCAAGTCACCGCCAAGGCTCCTCCCGGCCGAGCGGCACGAGGAGTTCGGCAAGGCGCCGCAGATGATCGAGCGCTCCGCCGACGGTCATCACAAGGAGTGGTACCTCGCCTGCACCGGCGAAAAGCCCTGGGACTTCCCCAAGAGCAACTTCGCCTACGCCGGACCCTTCACCGAGACGATCCTGCTGGGCTGCATCGCGCAGAAGGTCGGCGGCCGGCTGCTTTACGACCCCGAGTCGATGAAGTTCACGAACAACACCGCCGCCAACGCTTTCATCTCCAAGACGTATCGCAAGGGGTGGGAGTACAAACTCGATTGACGCAAGTCACTCGCGTGCTTCTGCACCGCTGGATCGAGCGACGCGCGAGGTGCAGGCCGGCATGGGCTTCCGACTTGGCGATGATGGACAAACAGGCCGCAGGAGGGGAGACCTGCGGCCCGTGGCAGAAGAGGATAATGCCGGCGTTGTCAACAAGTGAGGGCTGTGGCCGTGCCCGGTCTACTCTCCAAGGGCCTGGAACTGCCCCTCCAGCAGCGTAAGCGTCAGCAGAACCAGATTGGTCGCTTCGGTATCCCGGAGCCACTTTGGATCCTGCTCGGGATCCACCTTCTTGATGACGTCGGCGATCTGCGTCGCGGCCTCCTCGTCTTCTTCGGCGCGGATTGAGGCGGCGATGAGGCGGAGCTTCTGGGCGAGTTGCGCCCGCCGGTTCGCGTTGGCCTGATCGTTGGGGCCGGTCATATCCGCGAGCGGCAGTTCTTCCTCCAGGGCGTCGCCCAGCGCCTGGAAGTCACGCGCTATCTGTTCGCGATCGGGCGTCGTCGTCGAGCAGTTGATGACCTCGGCGGTCGGATCGGCTTGGACCGTCTCGATGTAAACGGGCGCGCAGTTGTGGTTGTTCAGCACCGCGTTGGCGTCGAGGACCGTGTCGAATACGTAGACGGCGCGGCCCTCGTTGGGCTGCAGGACGAGCGTCGTGAAGGGGGCGACATTGAGATAGGGCATCCGGCCGGCCGGGTGGGAGGTCGCCGGGCCCTCATTAGGCAGCCAGCCGTAGAGGTGCGTCACGCCCGCCTCTCCTCCTGCCGCGAACATCGCCGCACCGGGGCCGAAGAGGATGTTGTCGGGATCGGCGTCCCATTTGACGGTTCCGCGCCACGAAACCACGCCGTCGATCTCAGCGGCGCTGAACGCATCGACGGCGAAATCGTCGAGGTACCATCCGCCACGAACCGATACCCGCGCCTGGTCATTGACCGTGATGCTCCGAACCGAACTGGCCGTCCCATCCAGAAGGCCGACGCCGTACTGTCCCGAGACCTCGACGTCGATGGATGGAGCGACGAGCGTATGCGCGTTGACCGCGGAGTTGACGAAGGTGAAGGAGCCGTCCAAGGCATCCACGCTTGTGCTGATCAGATCGAAGGTCGCATTCGTCCCGGAGCAAATCAAGCCTTTGGCGCGGAGGAAGGCGTTGAGCGACTCGAACGTCGCGTTCTGCACGTCGAACTCGAGGTCCTTTTCATCTACGCCGAGCGCGGCGGCGATGGTGGTTGCATGCACGGTGAGTTTCCCGTCCTCCGTGATCGTCCAGTACTGTGACTCGCCCGTGAGCGAGCTGTTGATGTATCTGAGGTGGCCTCTCCGAGTGGCGAACCACTGGTAGCCGTCCTCGCTCTCGACAGCGCACTGTTCCATGCGCGTCTGCCCGCCATCCTGATTCGTCCACGTTCCGCGCAAGGAGGCGCTGCACTCCTCCAGGTCGATCCGGGCGTCATCGCGCGCAACGAATTGCGTGCCGGGGTCACACTCAAGCACCGAGGCAGGCGCGTCGCCGGTTATGGTGAAGGCGGCGTCTGGGCCGCAGACGTCCACCAGGCCCGTCGCGTAGACCCGGCAGGAGTCCCAGAGCACCTGGCCGCGGCACTCAACGCCGCTCAGGTAAACGTCGCTGTCGAGGCCGGAGCAACTTCCTCCGGCCCCGACGGTGGTGCGCGTCATCCGGACCGTGCTGCCGGCGCCGATGCCGGCGGATCCCGCCAGGTCAACGTCCGTGAGATCGATCACGCAGATCGGCGAGAAGGTGAGGACCGCCGCGGGGTCAATGAAAACGCCGGAAAGCCGGGTGTCAGAAGGAGAGTCAGCCACCAACCGTCCCGCAAACCTCCCGCGCCGAAGTTCCGTGATCGAATGGGAGAACACATGGAACCTGACGGGTTCCGCGACGAAAACGTCCTCGAGAGTCGTTCGCAGAGGCGAAGTGCTGGAACTTCCGAACTCGGCCGAGGGCGAGCCGTCGGAATCGAGCGTGCCGCCGCGAATGACTGAAATAGTGATTGCGAATCGCCCGCCCGCCGCGGTGCGCATTCGGCCGGTGACATCCTGGACCAGTTCATTGTCGAAGATCGAGACGAAGGCGGTGGGCCCAACCGCTTCGATGAGTCTGACGTTGAAGATGTCAGCGTTGTCGAGAGAGAGCGCCGCGCCGGTGGCGCGAATGGTCCCATGATTCTCAATTCGTCCCCGCAACTGGCCGATGCCGCTGAACACCACGCGGTTGTGCAGAAGGGCGCCCACGTCGACGACGATGCGAGCGCCGGGCCCGACCTGGTTCATGATGACGGAGCCGACGCCGGCGATCTCAGCGGATGCGGCAAACCGCAATTCGGCTCCTGGGGTGATCGGGCCGCCGGGAGCGTTGAGATGGACTGTGCCGTGAAGGGTGTGCGTGGGCCCGTGCAGAGCGACGGCGCCGGGTGAAGCAACGCGGATGATGGCCGCCGAATCGACGGTGAGATTGCGCGCCGCGGTCGGTCCGCTGACGAACACCGTCTTGCCGGGACCGATGTAGACGTCGTCGGCGGGGCCGGGCACGACGCCGTCGCTCCAGCTGCTCGCGTCGTGCCACGAACCGGAAGTCGGCAAAAAGACCTTGCTGGCCAGCGCGGGGGCCGCCGCGAGGAGGCTCACGAACAAAGCCACGATGAACGAGACCGCAATCGGCGGCCACGGTGCGAATCGGCGCGTCAACATGATGGGAATCCTCCTGCCGGGGACATGGGGCGGTTCGAACCTGGCGGACGACATGTCAGCCGGGCACTGTGGATTGCCCGCCGGGATGCCGATCTCTGATGAAGCCGCGGGCGCGGGTATGGAGAAGGCGATCCGGGGCATCGTAAATTGCCATTCAAGTGGTACAATGAGGCGTCGGGAGGGCTCAACGTGGAGTGGGTCACAACCTCGACGATCCTCCGCGATCTTCGGGAGTCCGCAAGCGGCGATGCGTGGGAGCGGCTTGTCCAGCGCTTCCACGGGCCCATCGTGCGTTTTGCGCGGCAGATGGGGCACACCTCGGCCGATGCTGAGGACGTCGCGCAGGAGACGCTCGCGGCCTTCGTCAAGTCGTATCGGACGGGCAAGTACGATCGCCGCAAGGGGCGGCTGAGCCACTGGCTCTTCGGCATCGCCGTGCGCCAGTCCCGGCGGGCGCTTCGGCGGGGTGGGCGGGCCGCGGCCGCGATCCGCGAACTTTCCGCCCGCGCCGGCGCCGGTGGCAAGGCTGAGCAGGGGGATGCGGAGGTCTCGCGTCTCTGGGAGCAGCAGTGGGAGGACGCGATGCTTGCCGAGTGCCTGCGAAAGGTGCGCGAGGAGGTCGAGCCTCAGACCTTTCGCGTCTTCGAGCAGGTCGTGCTCGAGGGGCGGGCGCCGGCGGAGGTGGCGGCATCGCTCAACCTTCCTGCCACGGTCGTCTACAACTGCAAGCATCGCGTCATCGCCCGCCTGCGCCGATGCCGCGCCATGCTCGAGCGCGTGACGTGAGTCGTCACGGCGGCGAATCCCTTCGCGCCGGTTTTCCGGCCCCGGCGTCAGAGATCGGAGGCTGAGATGACAACACTTCCCGGTACGGAGAAGTCCATGCCCCGGGAGCGCTGCGTCACCACGGCCGAGGTCGATCACTTTGTGCGCGGCGCGCTCGATGATCAAGCCAGCAGCATCATCGCCGCGCACATTGCGCAATGCTGCGACTGCCGTGCGCGAGTAAAGGCGGTGACGAAGAACCTCCGCTTCGCCGATCGGCTGACGCGCCGGCTTGGCGGCGATGCGGCGACCATGACCGGGCCTCCAGCCGCACGCTTTCCTGACGCGGGCGAGCGATATGAAGTGATCGGCGAACTCGGGCGCGGAGGCAGTGCCGTCGTCTACACCGCGCGTCAGCGCCACCCTTCGCGGCTGGTCGCGCTCAAGGTGCTCAGCGTGGCGCACGCGCTGGACCAGCGGCACGCACTGCTCATCGAGCGGGAAGCGCGCATTCTCGCTCTGCTCCGCCATCCGAATCTCGCGGCGATCTACGACGCCGGCCGGACGGGCGACGGACGCCCCTACCTTGTCATGGAACTTGTCGAGGGCGTGCCGCTGCTCGATCACGCCGACCGCGCTCACCTTACGGTGCGCCAGCGCCTCGAACTGCTTGGCAAGGTCTGCGATGCGGTCGCCCACGCGCACCAGCGAGGCGTGATTCACCGCGATCTCAAGCCGTCGAACATCCTCGTTGACGACGCCGGCGAGCCGAAAGTGCTCGACTTCGGGCTGGCGAGACTTTTCGATCCGGACGAATCCGCCCCGGCCATGTCCGCCGTCTCGGAGATCGGCACGATCGCGGGAACCCTGCCCTACATGAGTCCCGAACAGGTGCGAGGCGATCGCGAATCGATCGATGTGCGAACCGACGTGTACGCGCTGGGCGTGGTGCTCTATGAACTGCTGACCGGCTCGCTGCCCTATCCGATCGATCGAACCAATCTTCCCGCGGCGGCGCGATCGATCTGCGATGCCGCGCCGATCCGCCCGGCCTCGCTGGCGGCGGGTGTGCACGGCGACCTTGAGACGATCATGCTCAAGGCGCTCGACAAGGAGCCGCATCGGCGATACGCAACGGTGTCCTCGCTGGCCGACGACCTGCGGCGTTATCTGGCGGGTGAGGCGATCGCGGCGCGGCCGGCCACGTTGGGGTACCAGTTGCGCCGCCTCATCGCGCGGCATCGGCTTGTCTTCGGCTCAGCCGCGGCAACGGCGCTGTTGCTCCTCACGCTTACCACGGCGCTGGCGGTTCTGGCCATTCGTCTTGATTCGCAGCACCGACTCGCCGTTACCGCGCAGGGCAACGAGGCCCTCGCCCGCCGCGACGCCGAGCGCCAGAACCGCATCGCCCAGGCCGTCAACACCTTCGTCGCCGACATGCTTGCCGCCGCGAATCCGGAGCGGTCCGGGCAGGGGCGCGACACGCGCATCATCGACATCCTCGACGAGGCCGCAGCCGGCCTCGACGGCGCCTTTCCCGACGAGCCGGAAATCGAGGCCGCGATTCGCTTCACGCTCGGCAGCACCTATGCCGCACTCGGCCAATACGCGCCGGGGGAGGAGCATCTTCGCGCGGCGCTTCAACTGCGGGTTCGCCTCTCCTCCGGCGACACGCCCGAGTTGGCGCAGACCATGAACAAACTCGGTCGCGTGCTCCAGGACACCGCCCGCTACGAGGAGGCGGAGGCGATGTTCCGCGAAGCGCTCGCCATGAATCGGCGCCTCTTCGGCGCTCCCCACGAAGAGGTCGCGAAACTCCTCAGCAACCTCGGCTGGCTGCTCTTCCTCACGAACGAATTCGCCGAGGCGGAGGAGTGCCTCGTTGAATCGCTCGAGATGCGCCTCACATTGCACGGTGAAGAGCACTCCTCAACGGCGACGACCATGAACAACCTCGCCGCCGTGCTGATGAGAACCGGCCGCCCCGAAAAGGCCGAACCGCTCTTCCGACGATCGATGGAGATCGATCGCGCCTTGCGCGGTGAGGAGCACATCAACATCGCCTACACCATGGCCAATCACGCCATGGTTCTCGCTGACCTCGGCCGTCTTGAAGAGGCTGAAACCACCCAGCGCGATGCGCTCGCCCGAATGCGTCGCCTTCTCGGCGAAGAGCACTTCAGCATCGCCCTCACCACCCACAACCTCGGCTCTATGGTTCGACGCCAGAACCGGCCTGACGAGGCAGAGCCGCTCTATCGAGAGGCCCTGGACATCTATGCCCGCGTGGTCGGCGAGGACCACCCCAGGGTCGCCGACACCCTCGAACACCTCGGTCAGATTCTGGCGCAGCGCGGCAATGATGCGGACGCTGAGCCGCTTCTGCGCCGCGCGCTGGACATTCGGCGGATGCGCCTGCCCGCGGCCCATCAGAGCGTGATCACCCTTCACTTGGACCTCTCGGCGATTCTGGCGCGAACGCAGCGCGAGCAGCAGGCTGTGCAGATGCTCGGCGAAGCCCTCTCCGAGATGCGGCGGGCCGACGCCCCTCCCGACCTGCGGCGGAGGGCGCTGACCGATCTGATTGAACTGGAGACCTCGCTCGGTCGGCTCGATCAGGCCCAGGCGCATCGCGCTGAACTGGAGGCGCTCGAAGGCGCCGCCGAGCCGTAACGAGACCTGCTTTACGGCCCCGAGTCGCTGACGTTCACGAACAACACCGCCGCCAACGCTTTCATCTCCAAGACGTTTCGCAAGGGGCGGGGGTACAAACTCGATTGAGGTTGGCGCGCCAACGCCCACGATGAGGCACTGCGAATCGTGGGGTGTTTTTGCGCGCTGTTCACACACGCGAGACGCCCATGCCGCCGGCTCATTACCCTCTTGCGACTTCTGTGCCTCTTCGCGGCCACCCTCGCTCACGCTTCGTGCTCGCTGCGGCGCATTCTGCCTGTTCGCACAGGCGAGACGCCTATGCTCCGGCGACGCTGGGGGTGCTTGCACCACCAGCGGAGTCGAATGGAGCCGAGGGGGCTCGAACCCCTAACCCCTGCCTTGCAAAGGCAGTGCTCTCCCAATTGAGCTACGGCCCCGGAACCGACATCCGGGATTCTCCCTCCGTCGGCCGGATCATAGCCGCCGCTCCCGGAAATCACCATTTCGGACGCGATTCCCCGGATTCGGCCTAACGCGCGGACGGTTTGTGCGTCTATATCGGTGAAGCCTGAGTCGCCCCACACGCCCCGGAGGTCGTCATGAATCACCGCGCCCGTCTCTTCATCGCCCTCGTCCTGTGCTGCGTCCTCGCCCTGCTCATGCAGGCGACGCAGGCTCACGCCTCGGGCATTCTCGTGGTCGATCGACCGGGTGCCAATCCCCTTCAGATTCAGGATCACCTCGTGCGCATCGGCATCACCGACCGCGTCGCGCTGACGACCGTCAACCAGACCTTCCTCAACACCTCGCGCCAGCGACTTGAGGCGACATACATCTTTCCGATCCCGGAAGGTGCGGACCTCACCGACTTCCGCATGACCTTCAACGGCAAGATGGTCGAGGGCGAAGTTCTGCCGGCCGACGAGGCGCGGCAGATCTACGAACGCATCGTCCGCGGCAACCGCGATCCGGGACTGATCGAGTTCATCGGCCGGCGGCTGCTTCGCGCCCGCATCTTCCCCATCGAGCCGGGCTCGACGACGGAGATTCAACTCTCCTATCAGCAGGTCACCGACACCGTGGCCGAGATGTGGCGCTATCAGTATCCCCTGCGCACGCCGGGCGAGAACAGCATCGCCCACGGCACGGTGCGCTTTGACGTGACCCTCGCGTCGAGCACGCCGCTGCGCGGCATCTGGTCGCCGACGCACGAGGTCGAGGTCGTGCGCGACGGCGACACCAAGGCCCGCGTGGCCTTCGAGCGCAACAAGGTCAGCCTCGGCGAGGACTTCATTCTGCTCTATGACGCGCAGCAGCGCGATGTGGGGCTTTCCGTCGTGGCGTACCGCGAAAACGACGATGAGCCGGGGCACTTCCTGCTCCTGCTCGCTCCCAAGCCGATCTGGGATGATGCCGTCGAAGTGCCGCAGGACTACGTCTTCGTCGTGGACACCTCCGGCTCAATGGCCAGCGACGGCAAGATGGAACAGGCGCGGCAGGCGCT
>JBDIVQ010000126.1:0-10217 GCA_039794345.1 Phycisphaerae bacterium
CAGGACATCGGCGTGATCTGGGAGTGGAACAGGCCCGTGCGCTATCTCGCGCACCTCATTCCGCCGCGCTCCGACTGGTTCATCGGCCTGGCCATCGGCATCAACAACTCAGGCCAGATCACCGGCACGGGCTACCGCTTCTCGAACCCCGACTACACGAAGGGGTACCTGCTCACGCCCGTGAATCCGACGATGACGCTACACCCGCCGTCGCCCGGCCTCGCCGGCGTCGAGAACTCGATCACGGTCAAGCGCGTCACTCCCGGCGCGACCGTCACCTTCATGTACAGCCGCCACGGCGGCGGCGCGAGCATCCCCGACTGCACCTTGCAGCAGAACGCCCTCCAACTCGACAGCCCGACGGTCATCGGCACGGCCGTTGCCGACTCAAACGGCGTCGCATCAATCACCCGCACCGTCCCGCCGGTGGCGCGCAACCAGACCATCCTCTTCCAGGCCCTCGTCCAGAACGAATGCGCGATCAGCCAACTCGTGGTGCATCGGTTCGAGTAGGAGAGGCACAGCAGGAGAGGCACTGGGCAATGGGCAGTAGGCATTAGGCAACAGGCACCAGACACCGGCAGAGGCATCAGGGCATCGAGGGGCAAAGCCCCGGCACTCCCGTGCCGGGGAGGACAGAGACCGGGAAGGCATCAGGCACGAGGCATCAGGCACGGGGCGCGAGGCATATGCAGGAGCGGCGAGGGGGTCAGTTCGCGGCCTGGCACGCTGGTGCTACGGCACCGGAGTGAGCAGGGCGATGCGCGTCGCCGTGCCCAGGCCGTCGGTCACCTGCACCTCGGCCGCAATGCGGCCGCGCGAGTCGATCGCGAGCGCGTTCGACACGTAGAGGATCGGCTCGCTGGTGTTGCGGATGAGATCGTTGAGGTCGCGCATGACGCCGTTGTGCCAGATGAAGCCGTGCACCTGCGCGTTGATGGTGGACTCGCCGACGACCTGTTGCGCATCGTTGATGCCGTGCGCGAGGCTGTAGCCTCCGCCGAGGTGGCCGAGGTCGGTGATCGAGTTGGTCGCGTCGAGGTAGATGAACGCGTGGATGGAGAAGTCGGGGAAGGAGGATCGGCCGGCGACGTCGCCGTGGATGTTGATGCTCAGTCCTTCGCTGTTCACGGCCCCGGGGAGGACGCCGAGGACGCGCGGCGGGGCATTGAGGCTGTCCCAGCGGGCGGCGACGAAGCCATAGCCGCCCACGTTGCGCACGGCGCCGGCCACCTGGTTGTTTTCGTTGATGGCGAAGGCGGAGCCCTGACGGCTGTCGCCCAGGCCCGGCAGGCGGATGCCGCGTGCGGTGGCGCTGGGCCAGACGACGGGGTAGTAGTCGCCGGTGAAGTCGCGGTAGACATCGCCGCAGATTACGCCGCGCGTGTTGGCGTCGTAGGCGCTGCCCTGCGGCAGGCCGCCTGCGGGTCGGAGTTGTCGGGGCACGCCGCGCTGCCACACGAAGGGGAAGGTCGATGATGTGCCGACGACGAGGTCGGCCCGGCCGAGACCGAGGAGAAAGTTGAGCGATTCGTTGGGCCGCGGCCCTTCGACGACGCGCCCGTTGAAGACCGCAATCGGCGCCGCACGCGGGTCATAACGATCATCGCCCGCGTGGCCGACAATCACGCCCTGCTCGTTCATCCCGAAGGCGTAGAGCGACGGCTGGGAACCGGGAGGGGCAAAGACTTCGGCGTCGTATCGGACCTGTCGCGCCGCGGCGGACGTTGCGAGCAGCGAGGCCGTCAGGATCGCGACAGCCAGTCGGAAGGGGGCTTGCGCACGAACCATGGAGGTGATCTCCTGTGGGGTGGTCGTCGTCGAAGGGTCGCCGGACGATTCAGGACGTCTGTTCGACGGCCGTCCGTTAGATGTTCCTCATGCTGATCCGATTCACGGGACACGATGGGACGGGAGGACCGCTGGACGGGTCTCAGGCCGCTTCGAAGGGGGGCCGGGGAACCTGTCGGGCGAACGGGTCGGTGGGAAGTTGTCCGGGGGAATTGACCTTTGCGGTGCGTGGAGTATATTGGAACGGAGGGGAAGGTCCGAGGCAGCGAGCGCCGACGAGGTGCGCCCGCGGGCCGGGCCAGTCGCGATATGAAAGCGCAACCCCGCCGGCGCAGAACGTCTCGCGCCGGAGTACCCACTTGGCGATGCCGTTGAACGCCGGCGGGGGCGGGAGCGCCCGTCCGGCAGCGGCAGGACAGGCAAGCGATAAGGAGAAGAAGGATGAACACGCGAATCACGATTCTGGCGGGCGCGGCCGTGCTCGCGGCCGCCGGTGCGGCGCCGGCGCAGTATCTCATGATGCCCGACTCGACGAACAACCGGATCGTTCTCTTCGATCCGAACGACGGCTCGCTCGTCGATTCAGACTTTTTCCCGCTGGCGGGCGGCACGCCGCTGCACGCCCTGCAGGTCGGCAACGAGATCTGGGTTTCCGAGCAGGTCGGGGACCGGGTGTCGCGCTGGGACTTTGACGGCAACCCGCTGGGCGCGATCACGGGCGGCATGGACAACATCCGCGGCATGGCGCTGATCGGCGACCGCGTTTATGTGACGAACTCCGGCACGTCCAACGGCGCGCCGGGCAACGCGATCGTCATGTTCGACACCTCCGGCAACGCCCTCGGCTCGTTCTCGACGAACGGGCTGGCGCCGAGCCCCTTCGGCATTCTCGCGCATCAGGGGGGCATGCTCGTGTCGTCGAGCAGCGGGAGCGACGACATCCATCGCTTCGACCTCAGCGGCAATTCGCTGGGCACGTTCCACAACAGCACCTCGATCAGTTTCGTGGAGCAGATGGCCCACGCCGCCAACGGCAACGTCCTGGCCGCGGGCTTCTCCACTCCGTCAGGAGTTTACGAACTCAATCCTGACACCGGCGAGATCGTCGGATCGTTCGCGGGGTCGGGCGTGCGCGGCGTGTACGCGCTGGCCAACGGCAAGACGATGTGGACCAACAGCAGCGGCGCGTGGGTCTACGATCCCAACACGCAGCAGAGCACGCAGGTCTACGCCGGCGGCTGTCGCTACCTCGACATTCTCAACCTCACGCCGCCCGGCCCGACGCTCCGCCTCAGCGGCACCTGCCCCGGCACCATCACCGTCGCGTGGTCAAACGCGCCGGCGAACCGGCAGATGGGCATCGTCTTCGCCAGCACTCAGGGCACGTTCACCATCCCCGGTGGTCCCTGCGCGGGAACGCAACTGGGTCTGGGAAGTCAGAATCTGCGGCTGGTCAACATTGTGAACACCGGATCGAGCGGCAGCGGGTCCGTCAACGGGCTGGCCGGGTCATCGGCCTGCGGCGGTTTCGTGCAACTTGTCATCGCGGAGGGAAATCCCTGCGCGACCAGCAACGTGGCCCAGGTGCCGTGACCATCATGGCGACGGCCTCGCGCCCGTAAAATCACTCAGTGCGGCCCCGCGTCATCGCGGGGCCGCACTCGTTTTGCGATTGACCGGGCGCGATTGTGCGACACGCCTCGGTTATCGCACCTGGGCTGTCCCCGGCGAAGGGCGGATCCGGCGAGGATTGGCTCACGATTCGCTGCTTCAGGACGAGTTTCAGTGTCTGGGCTTGACACAGGTGCCCGCGGGCCGGTATATTTCACTTCAAGAGAGTTTCCGGTGCGCCGCAGTCGCGCGCCGCGACATGTGGCTTTTTAACGAGAGAGGGAGAGAAGCGATGCGGACGATCATTTTTGCGGCGACGCTGGGACTGTGCTCCGGGCTCGCCCAGGCGCAGTACCTCATGATGCCGGACTCGACGAACAACGCCCTGGTGCTGTTCGACCCGACGGACGGCTCGGTGGTGAACGCGAGTTACTTCGGCCTCGCGGGCGGGACGCCGATTCACGCCCTTCAGGTCGGCAACGAAATCTGGGTTTCCGAGCAGGTCGGCGATCGGCTTTCCCGGTGGGATCTGTTCGGCAACTCGCTCGGCGCGGTGAGCGGCGGCCTGGACAACGTGCGCGGCATGGGGCTGATCGGCGACACCGTCTACGCCACCAACGCCGGCACCGGCAACGGCGCGCCCGGCAATGCCGTGGTCATGTTCGACACCGCCGGCAACAACCTCGGCTTCTTCAGCACCGTCGGCCTGGCGCCGAGCCCATTCGGCGTGCTCGCGTACGGCGACGGCATGCTCGTTTCCTCGAGCAGCGCCAACGACGACATTCACGAGTTCGACCTCGCCGGCAACTCGCAGGGCACCTTCCACAACAGCACGTCGCTCAACTTCGTCGAGCAGATGAACTATGCCGCCGACGGCAACATCCTCGCGGGGGCGTTCTCGTCGCCTTCGGGCGTTTACTGGCTCAACTACAACACCGGCGAGATCGTGTCGTCTTTCACCGCCTCGGGCGTGCGCGGCGTCTATCAGCTCGGCAACGGCAACATCATGTGGACCAACAGCAGCGGCGCGTGGGTCTACGACATCAACACGCAGCAGAGCACGCTCGTCCACGCGGGCGGCGGGCGCTACATCGATTTCCTGCTCATCCCGTCGCCGGGATCGCTGGCGCTGCTCGGACTCGCGGGCGTCTTCGCCCTCGGCCGGCGCCGGCGCTGAGCCGCGCGGGATTCGAAGATCGTTCACCAGTCGCCGGCGCGGGCCGGCGGCTGTGCTTTTCTTCCGGTCAGGCGCGCGGGTCCGGCCCCGCGACGGAAGGCGCCTACTTGCGGCAGGGCCAGCAGCCCTCGACGAGCCACGGCCACTGCTCGCGCAGCGCCGCACAGGCGAACGCGACCTGATCGGTGAAAGCGCGGTCTTCGTCGAGGACGATCGCCCATTCGCAGAGAATCTGCCCGGCCTGGGCGCGGCGGAGCGCCTCGTTGTGCCGCGGCGTGTCGAAGCGGATCATCCGACCCAACTCAAGATGCCGGGCGATGATCTCGGTCAGCACGTCCTGCTGGGTGCGCTGCACGCTGGGGACGGGCTGAGCATCGAGGGTCAACGTCACGGCGAGCAACGCGATCGCGAAGGTGGCCAGTCTCACTCGTTTCATGGAGTGTCTCCGGAAAGGATGGACAACGGCGCGCCGCACGGGGCAAGTGCGGCGGGAACACGCGAAGGCAGAGGTTGCCCTTCTCCCGGTCGAAGCACATTCGAGGTGCGGTGGCGCATGAGGTGAACCTCGCAGCGAGCCGCTCAGACTTCCGGCGCGCGGCGCTGCGTTGCACGACGGCCGGGAGCCGACATCGGCGGCCTTGGCCGACCATCGCCCGGCGCTGCTTTCTTCGGCCATGCGGCGTGTGCGGCCGCAATAGGTTCCGGGCGAATCTGCTCGGACCCGCGTCGTTGCGGCCGCGAAAGGGAGTCCGACGGGGCGTTTTGCGGCGCCGCGTCGCCGTGGGACGCGCGGCGGACTGAAGGCGTCGCCGGGCGTGATACAATCCCGACGATGGAAACGGCCTCAAAGGGCGGCGGCGTCGCGCGGGCGGACGGAGCAGAAGCGACGGGCGCGGTCAGCGCTCCGCCGCAGCCCTCGCCGCATCTGCGGCTGCCGGATGTCCCGCTCGGCCGACTGCCCCGCAGCATCGCGATCATCATGGACGGCAACGGACGCTGGGCGGTGGAGCGCGGCCTGCCGCGCGTCCACGGCCACAAGACCGGCGCCCAGTCCGTTCGCGCCGTCGTGACCGAGTGCGCCCATCTCGGCATTGAGGCCCTCACGCTTTACAGTTTCTCCATCGAGAACTGGAAGCGGCCCGAGGACGAGGTGGACTTTCTCATGAGCCTCTACGAGGACTACCTCATCGCCGAACGGCAGGAGATGATCGACAACAACATCCGCTTCATTCAATGCGGACGGCGCAGCGGCCTGCCGTCGCGCGTGCTGAGCGAACTTGACCGCACCATTGAGGCCACGCGCCACTGCACCGGGCTCAAACTCGTGCTGGCGATCAACTACGGCTCGCGGGCGGAGATCACCGACGCCGTGCGCGCCATCGCGTCCAAGGTGGGGCGCGGCGACCTGAGGGTCGAAGACATCAGCGAAGAGACGATTCGCTCGCACCTCTATGTGCCCGAACTTCCTGATCCCGATCTGCTCATCCGCACCGCGGGGGAGATGCGCATCAGCAACTATCTGCTCTGGCAGATCAGTTACGCGGAACTGTACGTGACCAAGACGCTCTGGCCGGACTTCGGCGTGGAGGGGTTGCGCGCCGCCATTCGCGACTATGCCGGACGGCATCGGCGCTTCGGCGGGCTAGACCAAGCCAATCCATGAGGCGCGGCGGCTGCCATGCCTTCGTGCCCGGCAGGACGCCGGCAGCGCGCGTCATCAGCAGAGACTGGCGAAGGTGAGGATCGTCAGCAGGAGCAATCGCTTTCGGTTGCCGGTCAGGAGGAAGGCGTTGAGCATATCCGATCTCCGATTGTCTGAGCCGCATACCTTCAATCCGCGTGCCGCGGGGTGTGGTCCGGGAAGATTGCCTTCGTTGGCGGTCCGCCTGCGCGACGGGGGCCGGACGCCCTTTCGAACGAGCGCGGTTCGTAGGGACGCGTTGCCGGGCCGCCTCACGATGATGCTCGCGTTCCTCATGACGGTCGCGGGCGCCGCCGGTGCGCAGACGCCGGCCGCGACTGCGGAGCGACTGGATCCGGCCCAGGCCCTTGAGACCTATAAGCAAGTGGCAGAATGGCTCGAAGCGTGGCAGACCCCGACCGAGGCGGCTCTGCCCGAAGGCTGCTTCGGCGTGTGGGCGGGGGTCCGCTTCGCCGGCCGACCCATGGGGGCCGCCGGCGTCGTTGACGCCTCCCGACTGACCGGTGCGGGAAGTCCGCCGGAAGGTTCGGCCACGGAATTGCCTTCGGCGCGCGTACTGCCCGCCGCGGTCCGACGGGCGATGGGCGCGGCGCTCGAGTCCGCCGGTGGGCAGGAGGATCCCGATGTGCGCGCCGACCGGCAGCAGTCGTTTCTCGAATCGCCCTTCCGGACGCTCGAACTCGATCTCGCCCATTCGCCGGTGCGCATTCGCGGAACCTCGCTCGACCGGGTGATGCTGAGCGTGAGACCGGGAATCGACGGCCTGCTGCTGCGGCGCCAGGGAGAGAGTTTCGTGATCTTTCCCGCGGAGATGCTGGCGTTTGACATGCGCCCCGCCAGCGCGATCGTCAGCCTGCTTGCTCAGTCGGGGGTCGCGATGGAAAGCCTCGACACGGAGATCGCCAACAGCACCATCCGCGTCTGGAAGTTTCAGACCTTGCACCTCGCGCAGGCCACGCGCTTTGCGGCGCCGACTTTTCTCGACCGGGGGAGTCGGCCGATTCCTCTCGACGCGATCGACGAAGCGGAGATCGGGCGGCTGGCGGAGGAGGCGGCGGCGTATCTCATGCGCTCGACGCTCGCCTTTCCGGATGAGTCCGGCCGGCTCATGCTTCTGGGCGATTACGCTCCGCACACCGATCGCCGCCTCCAGGAGCGGGCGACGTTCGCCGAGCACGCCCTTGCGTCGCTGGCCCTGTTCGAGTATGCACGGACCGCCGCGGCCGGCGCGGTGAACGCGGGGCGGGCGCGTGCCGCGGCGGTCGGCCTGCTCACGATGCTGGCAGGTGAAGAGGCGACGCGCCAGGCCGTCGCCGCCGAAGCGCGTGCCGCCGCCCTCGTGTGCCTGGCCGCGCGGCGGCTGAATGAAAGCGAGCGGACGGCGGATCTCGACCTGCTCATCGAGGAGGCGCATCGCACGGCCCTTCGCGCCTGCGTCGGTCCTGCGGGCTTCGATCCCGAACTTTCGCCCGAGGATCGTGCGCTCGTCGCCGCCGCAGTCGCGACGCGCCAGGTCGTGGATGCGGCATGGCTGTCGATCGGGCTGGATCTTCAGCCGCTGGGCATGCCCTGGATCGTCTTTGCGGAAGTGGAGGCGGCCCAATCGCCGCAGCCGATTCCCACGCTTCCCGCCCTCGCGGCGCTGCGCACCCGGATCTGGTCGAGGCAGGAGGGGCGCGATGCGGTGGAGCGGGGCGTCGAGGCGGACCTCGTCGGCGCCATCGCCTACCGGCCGACCCAGCCGCCCGACTGGCAGACTGCCCACCTCGCGGCGGGGCTGGCGCTCATGCTCGGCGACCCGCGCTGCACTTCGGCCGAAGCGCGCGTCGGCGAGATTCTGCACCTCCAGCGCACCTTCCGCTACCTGCGTCAACTTCAGGTCCGGGACGTGGATCGCTACCGGCTTCGCAATCCCGACCTGGCGCTTGGAGGGATTCGCGCGGCGCTGTGGGATCAGACCATGCCGACCGCCGCTTCGGCCATGACGCTGCTCGCGGCGGCGGAGATGCTCAGGAGCCTCGATCGCCTGCGGGAGGCGGCCGATAAGCCGCAACCGCCTCCGGCAAACTGATTCGCGGCGATCCGCGCCTCGGCGGCCCGGAATGCCGATCTGAAAAGGGCGGCGGCCGGGCCTTGGCGGAGGGAATCTGCCCCATCGGCCCTTGATTGTGCCAGCCTCGCGGGGTGCTATCATCCGGTGTATGTGAGGGCGGCGACTGCGACTGCCCGTGGCCAACCTCCCAAGGAGAATCCCATGCGTCGATTCATCACGACTCTCGCCGCGACAGCCGCCGTCGGCGGTGCTGCTGCAACGGCGTCCGCCCAGGACTACCAGGCTCGGGCGACCGCTCTGGGCAAACTGTACAACACCCGGGTGGATGTCAAGTTCTCGGGCCACGAGTTCCGGCAGGTGGTCAGTTTCCTCTCGCAGGTGGCGGGGCTGGACATTCTCGCCAAGTGGAACGAGCAGGGCTTCGGCGAGGGGTTTGATCCCAACGCCAAGATCACCCTCGAACTTCAGAATCCCGCCACTCTCGTGACCGTCCTCGAACTGGTCATGAAGCAGGCGACCGACGAGGAGACGACCTGGGTGCTCGGCGACGGATACGTCGAGATCGGCACCAAGACGATCCTCAACAAGGAGAAGTACGTTCGCATCTACCCGGTGCGCGACCTGCTCTTCGTGGCGCCGCGATTCGACAACGCGCCGCAACTCGACCTTCAGTCGGTGCTCCAGGCCTCCACGCAGTCCGGTGGAGGCGGCGGCGGCTCGGGCAGCATCTTCGAAGAGGATGAGGACGAGAACGACATCGCCCGCGGCGACGAGATGGAGCAGGCCGACGAACTCATCGACATCATCACCTCCACCATCGAGCCCACCCAGTGGGAGTCGCTCGGCGGCGACGGCGGCAACATCCGCTACTTCCGCGGCAACCTCATCATCAACGCCACTGACTACCTCCACCGCCAGGTCGGCGGATATCCCTTCGCGCCCGGACGCGTTCGGGGCAACGCCTCGGCTGCGGCCGGCGGCGCCCAGGGTCTGGCCCACGCCATTCCCACGCCCCGCTACGTCACCCTCACCGGCGACTGGGGCTTCGCCAAGATCGTGGACATCCAGTCCTCCGCCATCCCCGTCCTCGTCGGCGGTCGCGTGATCATGTCCAACGATCCGCCCGGCAACTGAACCGCCCTCTGACGCGGCGGGTTTGACCAGATCAATCGGCGGGTCGTCGGGAAACCGGCGGCCCGCTCCCGTTTTTCTCGCCGTTCGCCCCCGCCAGGCGGCGGTGAGGTGGTGCGGCACGGCCGCGGCCACTATGATGGGTTGCGGCGCGCTGCGCCGCGTTGTGCCCCCACCAGACACCCGGAAACCTGAGCCGCCATGAGTTGGATCGAAAACCGCTTCGAAGAGAACTTCATCATCACCAGCGTCGATTTCGCGCTCAACTGGGCCCGCAAGTCGAGCATCTGGCCGATGACCTTCGGCCTGGCGTGCTGCGCGATTGAGATGATGGCCTTCGGGGCCTCGCGCTTCGACGTGGACCGCTTCGGGGCGGGCGCCTTCCGCGCCACGCCGCGCCAGAGCGACCTCATGATCGTCGCCGGCACCGTGACCTACAAGATGGCCTCGCGCGTGCGACGCCTCTACGAGCAGATGCCCGATCCCAAGTACGTCATGGCGATGGGGGCCTGCACTGTCGGCGGCGGGCCCTACTTCAAGTACGGCTACCACGTCGTCAAGGGCGTCGATCTGGTCGTGCCCGTGGACATCTACGTCCCCGGCTGCCCGCCGCGCCCCGAAGCGCTCATCGAGGGCCTCATGCGCCTCCAGGACAAGATCAGCGCCCAGACCATCGGCCTGCCCAGGGGCGCCAAGAAGGCGGCGCGCGAGTACGACCTGCCCATCCCGGCTCCGGCGCTGGCGACCTGATC
>JBDIVQ010000127.1:0-10156 GCA_039794345.1 Phycisphaerae bacterium
CCCACGAGGCCGAGCGCCACGGCGAGTGAAAGCCTCTTCTTGCTGATGTTCATCGAATCCGCTCCTTACTGAGATGAATGAAACCCCGAGGCAGGCCGCCCGACCAACCCCGGTCGTGCGCCCCGGCCCCTTGCCGACAATCGCAGTCGACGCTTCTCGGCGCCGACAGCGGCCGAACGAAACGGCCCCAGCCCGACGGACCAGCCGCCGGTGCGTCTGCGGAGTGGTTGGTGATCCCTCCCCGTCCGCCGACTCTGGGAAGATCCCCTCGATCGGCCACTTCAAAGATAACCTCGCGCGGGGCGATATGGAAGCGTGAAGTGGCGTTTTTCATGAAGATCGATAAAAGTCCCCCAAAGGCCGGATGAGCGAGGAGACCCATGGTCCAGATATTCGCGTTTTGTTTGGACTGATTCCGCGATGGTCTCAATGAACAAAGCATCAAGTTACGTGTTGTTGTCGAGCGATCCGCCCAGAAGAGGGGGAAACCGAACTTCAGGCAAAAAAGGCCGCTTTTCTCCCCCCTGACCATTGCACAATCGTGGAATGAGGGTAAACTCGAACCGGAGGATGAGTCGGACGGCGGCCTGCCGCGCGGTCCGACGGGTTGGGGAGACTGAGTCTGATGATCGAATTGATTGATCCGCCCTCTCGCGATTGGACGCGCCTTCGGCGCAATGCCGCGCCGGTGTCTGTTCGTCGAGTCGTCGGCGTCCTTCGGATGCCGCGCCATTATCGCGTGGGAAAGCGCTTTTGCTGCGCTCCGTGGTGGATCTGAGTCGGTGACAGCGTCCGCTCCCGGGGTGTTCCCGGAGGGACTATGTCTGGTTGGCCATCGTCTCTTCGGCGTGACATACGCGTCGGGAGGCGCGGCCCAGTTCTCGAAAGAGAAGGAGTTTTCTATGAAGCGCATGTTGTTTTCAACTGCTGCCCTCGCTCTCCTCGCCGGCACGGCGATGGGGCAGGATCCGGTGCTCACCGCGGCTGAAACCGGCGGGAGCCACAAGATGGCCGGCGGCAACAGCAGTCCCCAGGGAATCTGCTGGTACAACGGCGATCTCGACTTCCGCAATGGCTTTACGAGCGAGCGCAACACGGCCGTGAGCGACTCGTGGACCTTCGACGACGTGGATTTCCCCGGCGGCGACGTGACCGGCTTCGTCGGGAACTTCATCGTCAACCCGGGCACCACCTTCGGGGCGTGCGACATCGTCGTCTACTCGGGCATGAGCGAAGGCAACTTCGGCACCCAGCTGGCCGCGGTCAATGACGTGACGGACTACACCTTCACGCTCACGGGCAACAACGCGTTCGGCCGCGACGAGTACCGTCTTGAAGCGAACCTCGGTGGTTCGTCCTTCAACCTCCCCGCCGGCTCGTATCACGTCGGCATCCGCATGGTCGGCACCGGTTCGGGCCAGGCCTTCGTCGTCGTGACCAGCGGCCTCAACGCCGTCGGCACGCCTCCGGGCAACAACGGCCGTACCTTCCTCCAGTCGAACTACTTCGGGTATCCGAACCCGACCGACTGGCAGAACCTCGTCGGCCCCGGCACGTGGGACGTTTCCTACGGCCTGGTGTGCGGCGGCGGCGGCGGCTACACCGTTGCGCTCAGGGGAACCTGCCCCGGCCAGGTCAACCTCGCGTGGGACGGCGCTGATCCGAACCGTCAGCAGGGCATCATCTTCGCCAGCAACACGGGTAACTTCACCATCAATTCCGGCCCTTGCGCGGGCACGCAGCTCGGCCTCGGCACCCAGAACCTCCAGCTCTACAACGTCATCGGCACCGGCAGCGGCTCCGGTAACGTCAATGCCAACGCGGGCCCCGGCGCCTGCCGCGGCTTCGTGCAGCTGATCCAGACTCACTCCTGCGCGGTCAGCAACGTCGCCCAGGTTCCCTGAGTCTGCCTGACTCCAAGTCTTTGCGATTCATCTGAAAAGGGAGCGCGGCTCAGCCGCGCTCCCTTTGCTTTCTTTCGCGTCGGCGAACGGAGGATTGCGGCGGGCCCTTTCGGCCCACTTCCACTGGCATTCGTGCCAGCGCGCCTCCCGCCCATCCCAGCAGAGCCTCCTGGTCTCTTGCTTCGCCCGCACGGATGCTCCAGGTGCGCGAGGCTACCATTCTCTTGTCTGGCGCGATGGGGCACATGGTCTGCAACCGATCGCCCAAGCCGCGCTGACTGCTCGGTTCAGCGTCAACAAAGGAGGGCGGCATGCACCACGTCCTGATCACGGCGGCGGCGCTGATTTGGTGCGCCGGCCCGGCGCTGGCACAGGAACCGGCCCTGAGCGCAGGCCCGATCGGCGCCGACGTCGCTTCGTTGTCCGGCACCGCCGCGCCGCAAGGGATCTGCTGGTACAACGGTGATCTGGACTACCGCAATGCCTTCCCGAGTGATCGCAACACGCTGGTCACCGCCGCATGGACCTTCGACGATGTGGACTGGGAAGGCGGAGTGGTGACGGGCTTTCGCGGCCAGTTCCACGCGAGCCGGGGTATTCCTGTGGTGGCTGCGGACATCATCGTCTATCGCGGCATGGGCGAAGGCGAGTTCGGCACGCTCATCGAAGAAGTCAACGACGTAACGGACTTCACCTTTACGAGGTTCGGGTGGGAGGGCACCGAGTATCTTCTCGAGGCCAATCTCGGCAGCCGCGCGTTTGACCTTCCCCGGGACACATACCACGTGGGCATTCGCGTCGTGGGGATCGGCCAGGGCCAGGCGTTTGTGGTCACTACGAGCGGCTACAACGCCGTCGGCTCACCCCGCGGCAACAACGGTCGTGCGTTCTTTCAGTCTGACTTCTTCGGCTACCCGCTTCCGACGGCATGGGAGAAGATCATCGGCGGAGGTCCGTGGGATGTGTCCTACGGTCTGACGTGCGACCAGTCCTACGCCCTGACGGTCAGCGGCCCTTGCCCCGGCGTGCTCCGCTTTGAGTGGCGCGGCGCCGACCCGAACCGCTCCCAAGCCATCCTCTTCGCGCGCGGCGAGGGCGCCTTCACGATCCGAACCGGTCCCTGCGCCGGAACGCGCCTGGGACTCAGCGGGCACCACCTCCAGATCCACATCACCATCGGCACAGGCCCTGGCACAGGGAGTTTCATGGACTTCGCCCGCGCCGGCGCCTGCGGCGGGTTCGTCCAGTTGATCCAGACCCACTCCTGCGCGACGAGCAACGTGGCACAGATTCCATAAGCCCATCGCTACGAGTGGCGTGTGGGTCTTCAGACGAGGGCGGCGCAGGCGGGCCTCGCTTCCCCTTTTCTGCTGCTTGCCGCGGCCTTGGTGGTTGCGCCAATGGATTTCAATGCGCCATTGTCCTCGCATCAAACAAACCGCGAGTTCAGGGGTAAGGCCGAAGCGGCCGGGGCATCAATGTCGGTCTGGCATGACCTCTTCACGCGATTTGTCGTGCGAAGTCTGCTGCAGTGTTGCAGGGGCGCGTCCGACCACTCCAGCCGGGGCCTCGTTTCCTCGCAACCGAGGAGAAGGAGTCTTCAATGAAGTACTTGTGGATCATCGCCGCTCTCGTCCTGCTTTTCGGGGGCCGCGCCTTCGGCCAGTGCAGCGACTACCAGTTGTCGATCACAGGCACGTGTCCGGGGACGGTGACGGTGTTCTGGGGCGGCGCGCCGCCGAGCAGCACGCAGGCACTGATCATCGCCAACACGCCCGGCGCGTTCACGATCCCGACCGGTCCCTGCTTCGGCACGGTGATCTGCATTCAGGGATCCGTCGGCATGGTTGGCACGCCTTTCCCGACGGGCTCGGCCGGCGTTGGCTCCGTCTCCGGCGCGGCCGGGCCGGGCGCCTGCGGGAAGTGGCTCATCGCCGTCACCAACTTCGGCTCGCCCTGCAAAGTCAGCAATCCAGTGATGATCCCATAGCGCCTGGCACCGTCAGCCCAGAGGTCAATGACATCATCCGGCACCGGCCCCGTCTCCACGGATTGGAGATCGGGGCCGGTCCTCTGCGCGCTGAGCGTCGGTCACGGCGACCTGAGCGTCGTCAGGTACTCGACCAGATCGCGGATCTGCCGGCGCGACAGGTGCGGCGCAACGGGCGGCATCGCTGACGGCAGTGAGTAGCCCTCGGCGAGTTCGGCGTTCGGATCGAGAAGCGACCGGAGCAGGTGTTCGCGCGTGAGTCGGCTGCCCACATCGCTCAGGTCCGGTCCCGCTTCGCCGCCGCCGCCGCCGACCGTGTGGCAGCGGATGCACGAGACGGCGGAGCCGGCGTTGAAGGCGCGCCGACCCCTTTCCGCATCACCGCCGGAAAGCAGAGAGGCCACGTGCGCGTCGCCCCACCCCGACTCATCAGCCTCCAGAGTGCGTTCGCGCCAGGCGCGAACGGCGGGATCCTCCGAAGCGCTCACGGCTTCAAGGACCTCCAGGGAGAGCTCTCCTGACAGATCGCCCAGCAGCAGTTTCATCGCCAGATTGAGAATCGCGGCACTCGCCTCCGGCGAGGCGATCCGCGCCAAGCCGTCGATCGCCGCCTGCTTCTCGACGATGGTCCCGCTGGTGAGTGCATTGAGGAACGCGCCCTCGGCTCGCGAGGGATCGACCCGCGCGAGCACGTCGCGCGCCATAGCCCTGAGCGCCGGACGGTCGCACGCCAGCGCAGCCGCGAGCGCTTCATCGAACAGCGCATCGCGGTCCCGACTCAATTGCAGCAGCGCCTGGCCGCGATCTTCATCCGGGAGAGAGGCATCGAGGACGGCCCGGAGGTTGGCGGTGTTGTCGAGCCGGATGTCGTACTGCTCGGCAAGTCGCCGGCCGGCGCTCGCGATCGGAGCGGCGGCGTGCTCGATCAGGCCCGGCAGTTTGCGTTCGAGCACCGCCCGGATCGCGGCCGGATCACGTCGGGCGGGATCGACGGGTCGAAAGGCGCCGTTCACACGGTCGCGCGGCGACGGTTCGGCCCAGTCCCCCAGCGCCGCCATCGCTTCCAGACGCATTGACATCGGCGCGGTCGGATCGCGGGCCAGGTCGGCGAGCACCGCGGCATTCTCCGCCCGCCCGAGGCGCAGATGTGCGTTGATGGCGCGGCGCAGCAGCGGCTCATTGCCCACCACCAGCACCCCCGCGCCGATGGGGCGCTCGATTCGCCCATCCGGGAGGATCCAGCCGACTTCGACGTGATCTTCGCCCCCTCCTTCGCGGTGTCTTACTTCAACGTGATAGGGGCGGCCCGCTTCGAGGCGGATCGCTGCGGACGTCTGCGACGCCTGTGCTTCCCACTGGCCGCGTCCGACCCAGCCGTCCACGGAGGCAATGCGCGTCAGATCGCCGGATGCCCCCATGCTCGCGATCATGAGGACCGCATCATCATCGCTCGCGATCTGAAATCGGTACTCGCCCGTCTGCGGGGGGATGATCGTGCCCGTGATGCGCGTGATGAAGTCCTCGGCGAAGTTTGAGCGGCCGGCAAAGGTATCGCACTCATCCGCCTCGTCGGGCTGGAGAGCATCGAAGTCGATCTCTGCGAGACGATTGATCATGGATGCGCCTTTGACGCCCGCGAGCGGCCCCATCGAGGCGCCGCGGTACCACGCGCGGTTGAAGCGGTGGGGGGAGGGCGGGGCTTCTGCTGCTTCAAGCGCTTCGGCCGACGCGGGTCGGAGCAGCGTCGCCAGCGCCGCCGTTGCCGCGTCGATGGGCAGGTCGTTGATCGCGCGGGCGGCCTCCGTCACCAGGCGCTCATCCGGGTCGGCGAGGAAATCGGCCACGCGCGGATCGCCGGCCCGCCGCAGCACGAGGAGCACCGCAAGGCGAATCGCCGGAGACTCGTCGGCGATGTACTCGAGCACCCGGTCGAGGTCATCCATCCAGTGCAGGGCCATGACGCCGGCATGCCGGAGGTAGACATCGCGGTCGTTGTTCTCCCAGATCATGGTGATGAGGTCGTCAATGGCGTCCTTGTGTTGAAGTCGGCCCAGCGCCATCGCGGCGAAGAAGCGAACCCGCGGCGAATCGTCGCGCAGACGCTCACGAAGTCCCTCTCCCGCCGGTGCGAAGCGAACGTCGCCGATCGTCCTGGCCATCTGCGCGCGAATCTCCGCATCGCCGTCATCGAGCAGGTCGATGATCCGGGAAAAGGGATGGTCTGGATCGTTCGCGTCGTGCTTCCCGCTCCGCGCGATCATGCTCAGGGCCCAGATGGCATGCAGGCGCGCCAGTTGATGCACGCCCTGGTGAGCCAGATCGCACAGCCGGGGGACAGATCCCTCGCCCCGCTCCGCCAGTGCGTACTGCGCCTGCAGGCGCACGCGCATGTCGGCGTGGGAGAGCAGCTGAAGCAGTTCCGCCTCGCTTCGATGGGCGAAGCCTTCGCGAAAGAGACGCTGCACCTCGGCGACGACCGGCTCGGCGCGCGAGGCCGGATGCTCCACTGTGTAGAGGCGCCCCTCGTAGTTGTGCACCCACCCTGCGCCCCAGTCGGCGATGTACATCTTTCCGTCGTAGCCGAAGTCCACATCCGTCGCGAGCACGCCGGAGATGAACGTGTGCGCATCGACCATTCGGAAGCCGGCGCCGTCGGGTTCGACGGCAAATGACACAATCTGGCTGCTGTCGTTGCCGCCGCGGAAGTCGCAGAGAAAGAAGTGCCCGTCGTAGCGATCGGGCAATCCCGCGCCGGGGTAATGGACGATGCCCGAGGGTCCGGCGGTGAGGTGATCGATCGGCGGCAGGATCCACGCCGGCTGCTTTTCGTGGCGCATCTGCCAGATGCCTTCCTGGTTCCAGGGCCCGCGGAGGTTGTCGCCTTCGAGAGTCTGGTAGTTCATGCTCCAGCCGGTCTCGCCGCCTTCGACGATGTAGACGAGCCGGGCGCGGTCGCCCGCGTCGGAGTTGTTGTCGCCGGTGAAGAGGTTGCCGTACTGGTCGAAGGCGAGTTCCTGCGGGTTGCGCAGGCCGTGGTGGACGACTTCGAGTTCACTTCCGTCGGGATTGCAGCGGAAGACGGCGCCGGCGTCGGGGCTGTGGAGGATTCGGCCGTCGGGCAGTTCGACGTGGTACCCGCGATCGCCGATGGACCAGTAGAGCCGCCCGTCCGGCCCCCAGACGAGTCCGTGCATGTCGTGGCCGCGCAGCGCGATGCGCACGCCGAAGCCGGTGTGTAGTGGTGTTCGCACGTCGGCACGGTGGTCGCCGTCCTCATCGCGCAGCAGCCAGAGGTTGGGTATGTTGGTGAGGTAGACGTTGCCATCGCGCGCGATGACGCCGGCCGCAGTCCCGTCCAGGGGGTCGTTGAATCCGTCGGCGAAGAGGTGAGAGACATCGGCCCGGCCGTCGCCGTCGGTATCGATGAGCAGGCGGACCCGGTCCTCGTTGGACGTGTAGTGCTCCATGCCGTTGGGCCGCAGGTGCGCCCACTTCTCGTACATGCGCAGCCGATCCTGCACGGTCTGCGCGGCGAGGTCGTCGAGGAGCCAGTAGGGCTGGTTGCGATTGTCCTCGACGCCAACTTCCTGGCGAAAGGACTCGGCGACGTAAATGCGGCCCTGCTCGTCAATGCAGAAGGCGACGGGGTCCATGACCAGCGGCTCGGCCGCCCAGAGGGCCGACTCGAACCCCGCGGGGATCTTCATCGCCCGCAGCGCGCGCAGGGGGGCGGACGACGCTTCCGGTTGCGCTTGGGCGACGCTCGCGGATGAGTCGCAGGAACAGGTGGCGAAGAGGATCGTCAACGCGACGCGGCGGATGCTCATGGCCCGCATTGTACGGACGTCCGGTCCACCGGCGCGCCGTATCGGGGTCGCCGATTCTGCGCCGCTCCGCGGCCTGGCGCATTGCGCCGCGGCTCTGCGCGGCTACACTTGCGCCGGAGCGCGGACCCGGCTGCCGGGCGCTCCCTTCGCACGAGGAGATCATCATGGCTCAGGGCACGGCCAAGAGCACCCGGGGCGAGAAGCCCCGCATCTATGACGAGGAAGTCGGCCTGCTCATGCAGGCGGATGAACTCTCGCACCGCATCGTCCTCCTGCCCTGCGGCGATCCGCGCCAGGCCACGCCCGGCCGCCACCGCATCCGCATCCAGTGGGGCCAGCACCTCCTCGCCGACCTCCTCGCCTTCAAGTACCGCACCCTTGTCTGCGGCGTCAACGCCAACGACAACTCGCAGGGCATCATCTCCCAACTCGCGCGCCTCCTGCCCGGCTGCCAGTGGAACGAAAAGTCCATCACCCACCACGCCCAGGCCTTCGCCCGTTCGCTCGAAGGCGATGAAGTGCTGGTGATGAAGTACGACTTCGACGCCGTCGAGGTCTTCGCCCTCCTGCGCCCGCCGGCACGGGAGCACTTCACACTTTCGATGCTCGAGCGCGGCTTCGTCAAGGTCGCCGAGATGCTCGAAACGCGCCGCGACCGCATGCCCTGCGCTTCCGTGAGTTTTCTCGGGGCCAAGTCCAATCGACTCGTCGGCTCCGACGGGCGCGAGCCGAGTTTCGAGCGTGTGTTGCGGATCATGTTCGAGTCGGGGTATCGAGGCGATGTGTACCCCTCGCTGGGGATGTGGGAGTGCGCCCCGACGGGCGTCTTCGCCGCCTACCCCTTCCCCGAAGGCATCGACCGCATGCGCGGCGGCGGCTTCTGAAGCCGCACGAACACCCGTGTCGCCCCGGGCGCGGGGCGCGTTGACGCTCTGCGGCTCGCCCCATCTTCTACTCAAACGTCCACGTCACGGTGTGACTGATCTCACACTCGACCGGTGCGACGGCCTGGAGGCGCACTGTGCGGCCGCGCGCGATGAGGGGGACGTTGAGGGTGATCGTCGCCACGCCGTTGGCGTCAGCGCGCACGGCCGGGAGCGCCTGCGGGTCGCGGATGAGGAGCGTGCCGCCGGGGCAGGCGGGTCGAATTTTCTGCGCGCCTTCCTGCGTGCCCCAGATGAGATGCACACGCTGATCCGGTTGGAGACCCGTCACCGTGATCGTATTAACAGCGCCCGCGCGTCCCGGCACGGGATCGGACATCTCGAAGAGATACGGCGTAACAAGAAAGCCGCGCCCGGCTCCATTCGTGTATTCGCCGAATGCCGCGATCTGACCCGCGTTGTTGACATCCTGGGCTGTGAACAGGCGTACATCGGAGTGGCGGAGAGTCAGGTCGCTCAGGAGATACCCCTGAAAAGCCTGCCGCCGGTCCCATACCGCCGCCATGAACCGCGAGCAGTCCGCGCTCGGGGCTTCACCGACGATCACGCCGCGGTCGTTGATCGCGATGGCGCGCTGGGCGACGTTCCCGCATTGAGGAGAGATCGGCGGCAACTCCGAATAGCGTCCGTCGTGCCAGTGAAACGCTTTCCGCCGCGTCGTCATCGAGCCCACAACTTCGGTGTAATCGTTGACGCCGCGAGCGATCCCGTCCGTACTTCGCGGCTCGCCGCCGATGTCGATCATCTGGCCGTCGCGCCAGAGGACGGGACGCGGCACCTGGAACTCGTTCTCCGCCGATCCGACCGCCTCACCGCGGTTGTTGACATCGTTCACTCCGCTGCGCGCCGGGCCGATTTGCGTCACCGATGTGCCGGTCCACGTCGTGGCGTAGTCCGGTGAAAAAGGTGTGCAATAGCCGCCACCAAACGTCGCGGGCCACTGCCGGTCATCAACGGCGCGTGCCAAGCCACTGGTCGTGCCCGGCAACAGGTCAAGAGGGATAACCTGACGCGAAACAGTCCACACGAGAGGCTGCCGATCCGGTGACCCGGGCGGATGGGCGTTACCCGTCACGACACCGCCCGACCCGATCCCGACAACCTGGGTTAGGGTGTATCCTTTGGGCGTTGGAACAACGATGTTTTGACCGTTGATCCAAACGATGGGAGTGCTCGGAGTGCTGCCTGACCTGCCGACGACGCGCGCGAAGCCATCCAGACCGCTGGCCCAGGTCGTGGAGTGGCCCGGAAGGGGCCGGATCTCGATGAGTTCGTAGCCGCGCACGCCGGAGGGTTGGGCCAGTGCGGCCGCCGTGCTCAACGCCCACCCGATAGCCAGGCACTGCGCCATGAATCGCCCGTTCACCATGATCCGGCCCTCCATGCCGCCCCACGGCTTGAGTATACCACGGATCTCGCGGCCGCGCCCCCGATTCCCGCCCTCCGCCCGGCAAGAAAATCACCCCGATTCCAACTGGACCGCCTCCAATC
>JBDIVQ010000128.1:0-9736 GCA_039794345.1 Phycisphaerae bacterium
GGTCGGCGCTGAAGCGGCGGACGGCTTCGTTGGTCGGCGGCCAGTAGCCGGTGAGCATGATGACGGGGCGCTGCCCCTGCGGACCAAAGCGCGGCGGCAGGGCACGCTCGGCGATGGGGCGGACCGGCTCGACGGGCAATGCCGTTGCCTCGATGCGCTCCGCCGTCTGCACAGAAGGCGAGCCGCGCTGGGCGAGGGCGGTGGAGGCGGGGGCAAGGACCATACCCGCGATCAACGAGACGAACTGGGCTGTAAGGGCGGATCGACGCAGCATGATTCTCTTCCGATAATGCGTGAGCCGACGATTGCCGCCGGACATGTGCGGACATTGTACAGCAGAACCCGGTCGAGTGTGGGGGGAATCCCGCGGCTGGGTCAGATCATTCTGCGATCGTTCCAACTCACCGCTCAGTTGCGGGGGTGCCGTGGTCAAGCGACGCTCTGGGAGCGCAGGCCACGCGGGCGCGCGATTGACGATCACGCCAAGTCGACGGACCGACGGCGCAGCCATCGTGGCCCTCCGGTCGCAAAGCCGCCCTGCGGACCACGGCACCCACGTTTTCACACACGCTTCAATCGCGGTACTTGACGTGGCAGGATGTGCAGGAGGCGTTGAGGAGTTGGAACTGCCTTGAGAGTTCGTCGTGCGAGGCCTTGCCTTCGACGAGGAGGCCTTCGAGTTGCTGCGCGATATCGATGCTCTCGACGAGCATTGCGTTGAACTCGGCCGGCTCATCCTTGGCGCGATGCCCTTCGGCGAGGACGCGGAAGAGATCGACCATCCGCCCCGCTTCGGCCGCGGGGACGAGGTCGGGGTGGTCGCGCGGCGTCGTCCAGCCGGCCTGCTCGATTGCCTTGAGGTTGTCGGCGACGAGTTCGACCTCGACCATGCCCTTCACGAAGCCGACGGGGCGTGAGACCTCTGGAAAGTCGGCGCTGACGGCGTCGATCGCGGCGGGATTGATCGGCGCAGCCTCCGCCACGCAGGCATAGAGGCCGGTGTAGTTCGGCGCCGTGCCGGAGACCTTCATTCGCGTCACGGCGAGATCGGGGGTGAGCCAGCCGAGGCTGACGGCGACAGCGCCTGCCGCCCCCGCGCTGCGGTGCCGGCCGTGGTGGCAGTGGATGTAAACGGGGCCCTCGGCGAGCGCATCGCGCGTGGCGCGGGTGAGTTCGAGTTTGCGTTCCTCGCTGAACCCGTTGTAGCCGATGGGCAGGTGGATGTAGCGCAGGCCGTGCGAGCGGGCCGCCTCGACGTCGGGCGCAGCGCCGTCCACGCTGATGATGGTGCGCACGCCCATCGCGGCGAGGGACTCGAATCCCGTCGCGCCGTCGGGAGCGCTGCCGGACCAGTACCCTTCGTGATAGGCGACGACGTTGTGCAGGCCCGGCAGGTTGCGCGGGGCGGCGTCGGCGAGATCGGGCGCTTCGATCAGCGCTGCCGACTCCGGCATCGCTTCGAGGAGTTTGATGATCTCCGGCTCGATCTGCTCCGGCGTGGCCTTGCTGCGGAAGTGCTTCACCACCGTGCCGTTGTGGTTGAGGAGAAACTTCTCGAAGTTCCAGTTGATCTCCCCTTCGCTCGCCGGAGTCTTCTCCTTGTTGGTCAGGAGTTTGTAGAGCGGGCAGATGTCCTCGCCCTTGACGGAGACTTTCTCGAAGAGTTGGAACTTCACGTTGTAGTTGTCGGTGCAGAAGGTCTTGATCTCGTCGTTCGTCCCCGGCTCCTGGTTGCGAAAGTTGTTGGCGGGGAAGGCGAGGATGACCAGCCCCTTCTTGTGGTACTTCTCGTGGAGGAGTTGCAGGCCCTTGTACTGCGGCGTGTAGCCGCAGCGGCTGGCGACGTTGACCATGAGAATGACCTTGCCCTGGTACTTGCTGAGTTTGACTTCTTTCCCGTCGATGTCCTTCATGGTGAAGTTGAGCGTGGGCGGGATGGGGGGGGTTGTGATTTCGGGCTGAGTCTCTTCGCCGCCCTCTTGCGCCGGCGCCGCGGCGGGAAAGTGCAGCCCGAAAAGGGTCGCGCTGGCGAGTGCGAGCGTCCGTGCGAAGGATCGGCGGACAGGTCGCATCAGAGCGGTCAAAATCATGATGACTCTCCCAGTTCGGATGGATGTAAATCGCTCGGGCCGTGGAGCGTGTCCGTGGAGTATAGACGGCGGGCGCAGTGCGACGCCAGTGAACGATCACCAGAGTGGCGCGGGGTGCCGTGGTCAAGCGACGCCCTAGGAGCGCGGGCCACGCGAGCGCGCGATTGACAATCGAATCAGTCTGATCGACCGTCCGCGCAGTCGGCGTGGCCCTCCGGTCGCAAAGCCTCCCTCCGGACCACGGCACCCACGCGCTCGCGATGCGCGCCGCGTCTCACTCGAAGAAGAACCGCTCCCGTTCCTTCGTATCAATGAACAGACCGTGCAGAGGGCTGTTGTGCGGCGCGCCGGCGTTCGGCTGGCCCGTGGAGAGCACGGCGCCGTTCGTTCGATCTGTCGAGTAGAAGTCCTCCGAACCTCCGGCATCGAGGAAAACGGACCAACTGAAGCAGCCGGTTTCATCGAAGTGATACTCATTGCCGCCGGACTGCCCCTGCGTGGCGCCGGGCGGCGCGATGTAGCGGTCGATTCCTTCAAGATCGACGAACCACGCGATGGCCTGCTGCGAAGCGCCGCCCTGCGCCAGGCCGTCGGCGTGATAGGAATCGTTGCCGGCGCGGTCGAGCAGCAGCGTGGCGCAGATGTCCCACGAGCCGCTCTGGCTGGCGGCGGTCATGGACCAGTAGGTGTCATCTCCGCCGTCATCGACGAGGATGCCCAGCGCCTGATGCGCCGCCCACGCCTGGCCGTAGCGGTTGCCGTAGTAGAGATCGTTGCCGCGCCGGTCGTGGAGGATGCCCAGACCCCAGTAGTACGCGCCGCCCTGGCAGAACTCGCCGCCTTCGTAGCGGTCATCGCCTCCGAGGTCGCTGATGACGCCGATACCGCCGGTGTCGTAGAGGCGCACGCCCAGGCCGACGCCCTGGCTGAAACCGACGTAGACGGCGGGCGTGCCGTAGACAGAGGGAGTCGGGCCGTTGACGCGATAGAGATCGCGGCCGTTCTCATCGATGATGACGCCGAATCCGCGCGGCCCGCCGATGCCCTGGCTCATCATCTCGGCGGTGTACACGTCGCTATCGCCGCCGCAGTCGATGATGGCGCCCAGGCCGTAGAAGGCGGCGCCGATGGACCAGCGCGTGCCGGAGTAGGTGTCGGCCCCGGCGCGATCGAGAATGACGCCCACGCCCATGACTCCGACGCCGCAGGCGCGAGAAGCGCCCTGGTAGGTGTCATTGCCGGCGTGATCGACGATGAGACTGACGCCCATCAGTGCGCCGGCGGGCCCGCGCTGTCCGCCGAGATAGCGGTCGTTGCCGGCGGAATCGACAATGAGCTGAGCGCGCGGCCAGTCGGCCGGTGGATCGCCTTCCACCGGGCCATAGCGATACTCATCATCGCCGCCGGCGTCGATGACGGCCGCGATTCGTGCGAGGTCGTAGGAGTTCGACCCCGCGCCGCCGTAGACGATCCACTCCTCGCCGAGGGCCTCAAAGGCGAGGATGTCGCCTGTGACAAGTTGGCGCAGCGGCTCGGGGACGACGATGCCCGGCGCATCAGCGGGCGCCGGCGCGCCGGGCTGCAAGAAGCCGTCCAGTGCCGCCCCAGCCGCGAGCAGCGCATCAAAGTCAACGGAGAGACTGGCGCGCAGCCCCTCAATCAGCCGCTTCGCCTCGGGATGACCGTGAATGTAGAGGCCCTGCGCCACTGTCTCAGTGATGTCGATGAGTGTGGCGGGCAGGGAAGCGCGGAGGGCGGGGTCGAGTCGAGCGAAGGCGGCGTCGAGGTGCGCGTGAGATTGCCGGAGCATCCTCGCCGCCGATTCGACCGCTCGTCGGGGGTCGGCGAGATCGACCGGCTCGCCGGGCGCGGGCGCGGCGCCGTCGAGGTTTGCAGCCGCTTCGGCGAAGAGGCGCGCCGGACTGCCGGGAATCGAATCGAGGCCGCCCGTCACCAGCCCGTGCAACTCTGCAAGTCGCGTCGGCTGGTGAAAGCCGTAGCGCACGCGCGAGAGCATGTTCGCGCCGTTGTTCGCCTCGACCGTGGTCCTGAAGTAGTCGAGCAGTTTGTCGATCGGCTCGGCCAGGTCGTGGGCCTCGACCCGTCCGCGGATGAACGCCTCGAGCGAGGTCTTCTCGCCGGAGATCGGGACAACGCCCTGCGGATCGAACGGTGGTCCGTTCGCTGATTGGTGTGCGACCGGTCCCGACCACTCGGCGCGCGAGGCGAGGGTGATGCGATGCTCGCGCTCCTCCGTCCCGCCTCCCGCGGTGGGAACGGCTCCTCCGGCGTCGCCGCCCGTGTGGCGCACCGTCAGCGTCATCGTATCGTCCGGCCGGGCGCCTCGGAGGAACTCGTTGAACTGCTCGCGGTTCATTCGCCGGCCGTTGACGGCGAGAATGAGGTCGCCGCGATTCACCACGTCGGAGGTGAATCCGGCGCCATTGAGCGGGCCGGGGAGGATCCACCCGACGAGCAGACCGCCCGTCTCGGCGTCATCGCGCACCAGCAGGCCGTGGAAGGGCTGGTCGGCGAGCGGCCTCTCATCACGTTGCGCGAGGACGCAGGAACCGTACACGACCAGCGACCCTGCCATGAGACGAAGGATGAGTGAACCGCCGGTGTGGCGCCGGCGCGGCGGACGCGTGTTCGTCGGTTGCATGATCGTTACCCCCGAGGAAAGAAGAGGGCCATTGTCCGCCGCCGGCGCGGACCGATCGGACGGAGAGACTCTACGCCGCTCGGGCCGGGCACTGTCCAACGCGCGTGATCATTCCTATGCTGGCGGCACCATGGCCCTGCAACCCTACATCCGGCCGGACCTCACGTTCATCCTCGAGGGAGTCGCGTCGCGCGACGAACTCTTCAAGCGGCTGGCCGCCTCCGTTGACGCGATGATCCCCGCACTGAAGGGCGAAGCGCTGGTGCAGCGGCTGATGGCGCGCGAGAAGCAGATGCCCACCTCGACGCCCGAGGGCGTGGCTTTTCCGCACGCCCTGGCGGCGGAGATCGACAAAACCCACGTGGCGGCGGCGCTGCTCAAGCCCGGCGTCGACTTCGGCGTGGCGCACCACCCCAGGTCAGACCTCATCTTCTGCATGTTCGGCCCGACGAGCGACCCCTGGGATCATGTGCGCCTCCTCGCCCGGCTGGCGCGAATCGTGCGCTCGGAGACCGCTCGCACGCGCCTGCGCAGCGCCGCGAGCGCGACGGAACTCTACGAGACACTGCTCGCGGAGGATCGGTCTCATGGATGACGAGGCGAGATCGAACAGACGGCTGCTCATCCTGATTGCCCGGAGCGAGGCGGCGCTCGATGAACTGGTGACGGGCATGCTCGACGTGGGCATCACCGGCGCGACGGTCATCGAGTCAAAGGGTCTCGGCGCGATTCTCCGGCAGGACATGCCGATGTTCGCCGGCCTGGCCGCGCTCCTTCCCCAGCACACCGGCAGCCGCGTCGTCATTTCCCTGACGTCCACGGAGGAGATCGAGCAGTTGCGCACCTACGTGGACGACATGGAGCCGGACCAGCAGCCGATCGCCATCGCGCTTCCCGTCGCCGAGTTCTGGGGCCCGATCCGCGCCTGACCATCGACCATGCCGACGGAGAGTGAGCGATGAACGGCCCGATTCTCCTCCACGCCGCCGACCGCGCCGCCCCGCTGCTCTCGCTGGCGGCCGAAGGCTCGACAGGGGCGGGCGCCAGCGCGCTGCGCATTTTCGCCGCGATGGTGCTCCTCTCGGGCCTGGCGATCCTGGCGACGAGCAAGTCCCTGTATCGCTTCCAGCGAAACCGCCTCATGGCCCGGTACATGAGCGGCGGCTGGATCGCCGTCTTCCTCGGCTTTCTCCTCGGCCCGTGGGGGGCGAACGTCGTCAGCGACGAGATGCTCCTCGAGGTTCGGCCGGCGCTGATGGTGGGCCTGGGCTGGATCGGCGCGATCATCGGTCTTCAGGCGCGCCGCACCCTGCTCCTGGCCGTCCCGACCCCGGTGCGGCGCTGGGTGGCGCTCGATGCCCTGGCCATGTTCGCGCTGGCGGGCGTCGTCTCCGCGCTGGCGCTGGGGCAGATGCTCACAGCCAGCCGCCCCGCCTGGTGGGTCGCGCCGATCGGGCTGCTCATCACCGCGTGCATCGGCTGGGCCGCGGAAACTCGATCGCTCGGCGAGGAACGGACCGCGGCGGGACGGCACCTCGAAGTCCTTGTCCAGGCCGGCGCCGGGCTGGCCGCGATCGTCGCCGTCAGCCTGCAAGGCCTCCTGCTCATTCTGCCTTCCCGCGATGCTCAGGGGGAGGTCGTCCTCTCCCTTCCCACCGGCACGCTGCGCCTGCTCGCGGCGACCCTTCTCGCCGTGGGCGTCGGGTTCATGGGACGCTACCTTCTCCAGCAGGCGGGACGCGAGCGGCGCGAACTGCTCGTCATCCACATCGCCATGATCGCCATCATCAGCGGCATCGCCTCGGAACTGGCGGTTTCCCCTCTCTTCGCCGCGATGCTCTGCGGGATCGTGATCACCAACCTCGGCGGACCCAAACTGCGGGAGTTCGAGCGCTTCATCCTCCGCGCCGAGCAGCCCGTCGCGATCCTCTTCGCACTGCTCGCCGGCGTGTTCGTCGATCCGCGGCTGGGCGTGTGGGGGCTGGTGCTCGTTGTCGGACTGGTCGCGCTGCGCGTGGTCGTGAAGGTTCCCCTCATGCGAGCGAGCCTGGCCGGATACGGGCAGGCGATTCCGAGCCGAAGCCCGCTCTTCCGCGCGCCGCTGCGCCAATCACTCGTGGCGACGGCGCTGGCCGTTTCTCTCGTCCTGCATGAGAGTTCGATTCTCAACCAGCGTCTGCTGACGGTCGTCATCCTCGTCGGAGCGGTGAGCGAGTTGCTGCCGTTCATCCTGGCCCGGCTTCAGGGCGATGGTGCCGGCGTGGCGGACGCCGGCCCCGCACGGGTACGGGAGGCAGGAGCATGAAGGCCATTCCGCGCCTCCTCGCCGTCTGGCTCGTGCTCCTCGTCGCGGTGGCGGCGCTGCGCGCGCTGACAGCCTCTCATGGAGAGATGGAGTACACGGACGCGCTCGGCACGACGTTCAAGGCGCCGCCCTACGACCACGTTGCCACCGCCACGGCGCTGGCGCTGCTCCTGCTCGGCGCCTGGCTGAGCGGGAAGGTGTTCAAGATCCTCGCGCTTCCGCGAATCACCGGGTACATCGCTTTCGGCGTGCTCGTGGGCCCCTCGCTCATCTCGCTCATCGCGCCTCAGGCGCCCCCGCTTCTCTCGAAGCCGCAGATGGAGCACCTGCGCCTGTTCAGTTCGCTCGCGATCGCACTGATCGGATTGACCGCCGGCGGAGAGATCAGGATCGAACTGCTGCGCCGGGGTCTGTGGAAGGTGCTCACGATCGTCGCGATCGTCGTCACGACGGTGCTCGTGTGCGTGTTCGGAGGGCTTTACTTCGCCCGATCCGCGTTGGGGTTCCTCAGCGACCTGCCGGGCACGGAACTGGTCGTGGTCTGCCTGATGCTCGCCGTCATCGCCACATCGAACTCCCCCGCGGTGCTCGTCGCCCTGCTGAGCGAACTGCGATCAAGCGGACCGATGTCGGAGACGAGCCTGGCCGTCACCGTCATCAAGGATCTCGCGGTCGTGGTGCTCTTCACGATCGCCAGCGCCGTGGGGTTCAGCCTGCTGCAGACGGAGGGAGGGGGCGCCTCGCGCGGCGACCTGGTGATGAACCTGGCGTGGCACCTGCTCGGCTCCGTCGCCGCCGGCGCCACCCTCGGCATCCTCATGTCCACCATCCTCCATCATCTGCGCGGACACATGCTCCTGTTCGTCCTCGCCATGTCGCTGGGCATCGTGCTGGTGAGCGAATCGGCGCACTTCGAGCCGCTGCTCGTCGCTCTCTCGGCGGGCTTCCTGCTCGCAAACCTCTGGCCGGACCGGAGCCGCGAACTCTTCCACTCCGTCGAGGAACTCTCGCTGCCCGTGTACTGCATCTTCTTCGCCATCGCAGGGGCGAAGATCGACCTCGCCGCCCTCGCGCACCTCTGGCCGCTTGCGCTGGCGATCGTCGCCGTTCGCTCCGTCGCCGTGTGGGGAGGGGTCTCCCTCGGTGCGAGACTGACCGCGCTCGGCCCCCCCGCTTCCACGTGGCTGTGGACGGCGTTCATCCCGCAGGCGGGGATCGCCGTCGCTCTGGCCGCCAGCATCGAAAACCTCTTCGTGGACTTTCACTGGGGAGCGAAACTGACGAGCCTGCTCCTCGCCACCATCGCCATCTTCGAGTGCTTCGGCCCCATCCTCCTGCGACTCGGCCTCATCAAGGCCGGCGAGACCCGCGGATGAACCCCGCCCTCACGCCGCATCCAGCAGATTGTGCTGCTCGACGACGACGACTCCATCTCTCTCAAGCACCGTCGGGGCCGCCTCCAGCGAACGGCTCACGTCATACTTCCCGAACGCGCCCGGCGGCAGCAGCAGCCCTGCATTGATCTGCTCCATGTAGCGGTCGCGCAACTCACGCGCCGCCGCGATCAACTTCGGATCGTTCTTCCGCCTGGGCTTGTCCTTCGTCGCAGCCTGTTTCGCCGCCTTCTTCTCCTCCGCCGTCGGCTCGGGCGGAGCGAACCACAGCCCATTGGTCGGCCGATTCGGGATCAACCCGTTCTTGCTCTTCTCCGGCCGTTTGCTCTTGCGCTTCGGCTTGCCCCGACTCCCCTTCGCTTCCCCCTCCGGCAGGGCGTTCAGCGCTTCCTGAATGCCCGGCAGCACTGCCGGCTTCGCATCGCTCCAGTGCGTCCCCGGCGGAATCGGCAGCACGAGGCGATTCTCCCGAAGTGATCCGCCCGTCGTCTCGCTCGGAAACCAGTAGGGCGTCTCCCTGTCGCCCTCGCGAATCCGCCTCTGCCAGAAAATGTGTATCCGGGGCATGGGCGTCCCGCCCGTACTCCTCTTCCCCTGGGGCATGGGCGTCCCGCCCGTACTCCTCTTCCCCTGGGGCATGGGCGTCCCGCCCGTACTCCTCTTCCCCTGGGGCATGGGCGTCCCGCCCGTACTCCTTCCCCCCGTCCGAAACGCCAGAGGCACAAACCCGAGGCTCTCCCAGAAGTGGTTCGCCTCCAGGTCCTGCGCGCACCAGCAGCAGAACAGTTTGCAGCCGTACGGCACGCGGTCAAAGACGGCCTTGATGAGCGTCGCCCCGATCAGGCCGCGCTGATGTGAGGGCGCCACGTTCAACTGGTAGATGATCCCGAGGTCATCGTGCTTGAGGTACCGGTCGGAAGAGATGCAATAGCCCAGAGGCGAGGCACCAGGCATTAGGCACTTGGCACTAGGGTTCGCAGCCGCGCCAGCGGCGTCGCCTTGGTTCTCACTAGTGCCTGGTGCCAAGTCCCTGATGCCTTCTGCAATCAACACCTGCCCGCGCCTGATATTCGTCTCCAGTTGCTGCCGCGGGAACCAGCCGACCATCCGGCTGTGCTGCTTCTGCAAGGCATCAATGAACGGCAGATCGCCCGCGACCGCCACGCGAATCGCAATCGCCTCCCGCGGCTGCGGCAGGGCGACCGCATTCGAGCGAACAACCTGAATCCCTGTATTCGTCATGATGCAAATCCAATCTCACCACAGAGGACACAGAGGACACAGA
>JBDIVQ010000129.1:0-9604 GCA_039794345.1 Phycisphaerae bacterium
CGATCGAGCGCGAGGCGCTGGAGCCGTGGCTTGCGCCGGTCATTGGGCGACTGTGTGCGTGCGAGGCACAGGCGTGGGGATACACGGCGGGCGATTGCAGCGCCTGGGAGAAGTTCAGCGCGTGGCCGCGGTGGAACGCCGCGAAGTCCGCCTTCCTGTCCACGGTTTTCCATTCGTTGGCGTGGCTGGGGTTGAGTACGGACGCGGTGAACGCGGCGGCGATGCACTTCGTTCCGGAGTGGAAGCCGGCGGTTGTGCCGCAGGTCGCTCAGTTGCCTGGGGCCGGTTCGCTGCTTGCCATTTCACTCGCCGACGGGAAAGTTGACCGGTGATCCGATGAGTCACACTGCCTCGACCATCCTGACCCTCTCGGCCCGGCACTTTTCGCCTCCACGCGGCAAGGCCTATCCGGTCACCGTGCGCCACCCCGAATTGCTCCGGTGCATGACGGCGGGCATGACGGTGCGCCTGTGGGATGGCTCGCGCTGGCGCGGGCAAAGCGCCGAGACCATCGAAGACGTCGCGATGAACGGCTGCGGGCGCTGCTTTGTCGAGATGCACCCGATCTGGCTCGACTTCCCTTTCGATTGCGATCCCGGCGCAAAGGGGGTCTCGCATCCGCTCACAACGATCTGGCTCTCGCTGCCGGACGACTCGGACCCCCGAAAGCACGAGGAGGGATTGATCATCGAGTTGAGCGCCCCGGGCGCTGCGCGGCCTGCCCCGCAGACGGCCGCAACCGGACCGCTGCTGATCATCGGCCCGCAGCGCAGCGGGACGACGGCCCTTCAGGTGGCGCTCCATCTCGCGACTCGATTCCGCGCGCCGGGCGACGTGAACAAGTTCCCGGGCAACACGCTCGAAGGGTTTCACGTCGCGCAGGTCGCGCAGCGCCTGGTCAGCCATCGTCTTCTGTCATGTTTCGGCTCGCACTCGCGGCAACTCAGCCTGCGGACGGGCGTGTTTGACGACAGCGGAATGGCTGATCTGGTGATCGACTCGCTGGCGCAACACCTGCAGCGGATTTACTGTCTTGCGGCGTGCACGGACGGCACATGGACGGACAAGTGTCCGGGGTGGGAGGCCGCGGCGCTCGGACCGCTCCATTCCGCCCTCTTTCCCGGCGCGCGGATCATCTTCATGTCGCGCGACCCGGTTTCATGCGTGCTTTCGATCGCGAGGCTCGAATCAACTCTTCCTCGGTCGCTGGATGACGAGGGCGCGGTCGTCTCCATCGCACGCAACGCTGCCGTGTGGATCATTTCGCACCTGCTCTGGCGACGTTATGGCCGGACACGCCTCCCGCAACACTGCCGTCTCGAACTGCCATTCCACACCTTCCGCGACCACACCGAACAGGTCGCACCGCGGATTGGAGACCATCTCGACCTGACGGCGCCCGAACGCAGGGAGTTTCTCGCTGCGCTCCGGCGAGTGCGATTGCCCCGCCACCCGATCGACCACGCGGCGATGGATCCGAGGATTCCCGCCCTCATCCAACGATTATGTCGGGATGAGGCGCTGCGTTCTTCGCACGAGATCGTCGGCGACTTGACTCTCGACGGCGCGGTTTTGGACCACGCGTGTCGCCTCCTCCGCGCGCACCTCGAACGGATGCTCGACTGGCACTCAATCCGGCCGGACGTGGCGAGGAGCATCGCTGACCGCGTGATCGAAGCGGCCCATCATCCCGATGCACCTCTGCGCGATGAGCCTCCCCTCCCGGCCCCGGGACCGCTCCTCAGCGCACGAATTGCCATGCATGCCGGCTTGACCCAGCCGCCGACCGGCGACGACTCCAATCCCGACGAACGGAACGCACTGGCATAGCATCTCAATGAACATGAGGCGTTCACGCCGAGTCATCCTGACGGCCGCGCTGCTCGCGTGGACAGCGGTGTGTTCGACCGCAGCCGCCACGCCGCCCGCGTCTGACTTCACGCGAATCGAGATTCGCACAGAGTCGATTGATGCTCGCCGTGACATGGCGTATTCCGCACGGCTGGCACAGTCCACGGAAGACGCCGACGCCGTCGCCCACCCGCGCCGCTCCACCTGGATCCTCCTCGAAGACGACCTCCCCCTCGGCCCGGCGCATGCGCTGCACGCCGACATTGAGTCCAAGGGCCGCGGGCGCTACTCGCACTGGAACGACTCGATCATCTTCTCCACCTCCGACAACACTGATCCGCGCACCAACGGGCGGAGCTACACGCTGGTGCGCGGCGTCGATGAGCACGGCCGGCGGATTCACTTCGACAGCCCGGGCTCGGTGATGGTGCTGCGCCGCGGCGAGCGGTTGTGGTGGCCGCGAGGCGAGGGATTCGAGCCGTTCGTGCCGCGCTTCGGCCCGAGGCGGCCCGAGGTCAACCCCGCCCTGCCCCGCCTCGACGGGGCGACGCTGCGATTCGATGTGCCGGGCGAATACGGCCTGCGGACGCGCGGACGGGCCCTGCGCCTGCTCGTGCTCGATGATGATCCGGCGCACCACGCGCGGCAGATCGTTTCATTCATCGCGGCGAACACGACGGGGGACAATCGCGACATGCCCGAGAAGCAGGGGCGCTCCGTCGAGACCGCCGTCGCCCTGGGGATCTACTGCGACCTGCTCTTCCACACCGACCGGCCGATTGATGTCGAGTGCGGGCCGGCGGCGATGCTCGCGGAGGTGATGGCGGCGGCGGCGGGTCTGGAGTGGCGCTACTGCCGGTGGATCGGCGACGATCCAGCCTATCCCTCCCACGTCGCCGTCGAGATCTTCAATCCCCGCCTCGGCTCGTGGGAGTATTTTGACCCGCACTTCGGCCTGGCGGCGCGGGACCGCATTGACGCCGCGACGCTCGCGCTGAGCCTTCAGGGAGCGTTTGCGGGGCGCGAGGATCGCGCTTTCACGGTGCTCGTCGAGAAGATCGCGCCGCAGGACGTGGCGAAGCAGTTCCGCTCTTTCAAGGAGGCGCTGCAACTGTGGCGCGACCGCGGACGGACGTCTTCGGCGGTGCTCCTGCTGCGCGATACGATTCCGCCGACGCTCGAACCGGACCAGTACGACGAAGTCGAGTTTCTCTCCATCTCGCGCGACCTCGGGCGGTTCCGGGCGGAGTTCTACCGGCCGGCGCTGGCCGGCGCCGGCGGAGGGGAGGCGGAGCGCTAGCGGCCCCGGACGCTTTCCGCGGCGCGTCGGACTCCGACCTGCCCCGACCGATCGAACCATGCCGACCACGCGCGACAACCCGACTCCCGCCCCGGCGGCGCTGTGGCGTACGATCGCGCGGCAGCCGATCGCGACGGTGCACGTCCTGCGCGACCTGTGGCGCGATGTGGTGCGCTACCGCCAACTGCTTGTCGAGATGACGTGGCGCGAACTGGCCGACCCCTTTGCCGGCTCGATGCTCGGCGTCACGTGGTCGGTGCTGCATCCGCTGCTCATGATGGCGGTCTACGCCGCCGTCTTCTCGATCATCTTCCGCGGCCAGTCGGAGGAGAACATCCACGGCTTTGACTTCACGGTGCAGATGATGAGCGCCTACCTGCCGTGGATGGCCTTCTCGCACGGGGTGCTCAGCGGATGCTCGGCGGTGCGGAACAAGGCGAACCTGGTCAAGCAGGTGGTCTTTCCGCTCGAAGTGCTGCCGCTCAAGACGGTGCTGGCGAGCCTGCTGCCGCAGGTGGTCGGGACGGCGTTCGTCCTGTGCTACAGCCTGATCCGCTTCGGGGCCGCGCCGTGGACCTGGGTTCTCTGGCCGCTGCTGCTGCTCTTCGAGGTGATGCTGCTGGGCGGGGTGGTGATGGCGGTCTCGGCGATCGGCGTCTATCTCCGCGACCTGCGCGATGTCCTTCAGGTGCTCTTCATGATCTGCTTCTACGCTACGCCGATCCTCTACACCGAGAACACGCTCCATCACGGCAACCCGGGGGTGCAGCGCCTCATCGACGCCCTGCTCACCTACAACCCCGTCAGCGTGCTCGTGCGGCCGTTCCGCGATGCGTGCTACTTCGGCGAGTTCCGCTATCCCTGGGCGTGGGGGCTGCTCGCGGTGATCTCCGTGCTGACGCTGGCCTTCGGCTATCGCGTCTTCCGCAAACTCAAGCCCTACTTCGGCAACGCGCTGTAGGCCGCAGCCGCCGGCCGAAGCGCCGGCCAGCGACGAGCGGCGCCGGCCCAGCGCGCCCGTTCGGCGGATGATCCGAGTCGAGGGCTGGAGTCTCGGCTGCGCGTCTACGATTCCCCCCATGCCGCAGGGCCGCACGTACATTCTCGGCGCCGACGGCGCCACGTGGAGCGTTCTCTCCCGCTTGCTGCGCGAGGGGCGCGTTCCCCACTTTCAGCGCCTCGTCGATGAAGGGGTTCACGGCCCGCTTGAAAGCGTCGAGAACATGCGCTCCGCCTCGGCGTGGACGAGCATGTTCACCGGCTGCAATCCCGGCAAGCACGGCATTTACGAGTTCTACGAGTTCCTGCCGCAGACCTACTCGCTGCGCTACATCCACGGCGGGTACAAGCACGTGCCGGGCTTCTGGACATACCTCGAGCGCGAGGGACAGACGGCCGGCATCATCAACACGCCGATGACCTACCCCGCCGAGGCGATCAAGGGGGGGTATGTGATCGCGGGCCTGGACGGACCGGGCAAGGCTTCGCCGCGCTTCTGCTTCCCCGATGACTTCATCGGGAGACTCGAAGCGAAAATGGGCTGCGAATACGTCATCGAGCCGGGTCTGACGGGAGCGATCGCGCGCGGCAGGCCCGAGGAGGCCGTCGAACTGCTTCGCGGCGAACTCGACTCCAAGCACCGCGCCCTGACGACGATGCTCGATTCGATGCCGGTGGACTGTCTGCTCTTCGTCTTCCGCAGCCTCGATGCCGCCCAGCACTGCTTCTGGAAGTGGATGGACCCGACGCACCCGAAGCACGCGCAGTGCAGCGGGGAAGAGATCAGGCGCTTCGGCGGGGTGATCGACGGCGTCTACGAAAAACTCGACGCCGCCCTGGGCGACCTGCTCAATCGCCTCGGGCCCGATGACCACCTCCTGGTCATCAGCGATCACGGCTTCGGGCACAAGTGTCCGGTGAGCAGCCAACTCAATCGCTGGCTGGCGGCGCATGGGTATCTCGCCTATGAAGAAGGCGGCGGCAAGCCCAACGTGGTGAGCAAGGCGCTCAAGTTCGTCGCCTCCCACACCAGCCGCGGCACAAAGGAAAAACTCGCGCGACTCATGCCCGGCGTGCGCAACTGGGCGCAGAGCAAGGCGCTCTTCTCCGGCGTGGACTGGAGCCGCACGCGCGTCTACAGCGACGCCCAGTTTCCCCGTCTGCGCCTGAACATCAGGGGACGCGAGGGGCAGGGCATCGTCGATCAGGCCGATGCGCCGGTCCTCATGGAGGAACTGCGGGAAAAACTCCGGGAGATGCGCGACACCGTGAGCGGCGAGCCGATCGTCCGCGACGTCTTCTTTTCCAGCGAGATCTACAAGGGCACGCACACCGGACCGGGCGAAGACATCCTCGTGCGCTGGCGCGAGGACATCGTGATCCACGGCGTGCAGATGCCCGAGGGGTTTGAAGCGCCGGAGCAGGAGTTGGCCGTCATGCCCGGCGAAGACCCGCGCGTCATCTCCGGCGACCACCAGATCCACGGCATCTTCCTCGGCGTCGGACCGGCGTTTCGCAAGGGCGAGCGCATCGGTGCAGGGCTGCGCCTGCTCGACCTGACGCCGACGATCCTCCACCTCCAGGACGTGGCGGTGCCCGAGCACATGGACGGGCGCGTCATGCAGGCGGCGCTCAAGCCGTCATGGCTGAGCGATCATCCCGTGCGCACCGCCTCCGGCCCTCCCGCCGCCGTCGCCGCCAACGGGCAGACGCAATACAGCGAAGCCGAGCAGAAGGTGCTCGAAGACCGCCTGCGCAGCCTCGGCTACATCGAGTAACCGGCGTCAGAACCCTTCCACTTCACGTGGAGGGGGTGCCACTGAACGCTCATCGCTCTGGACGAGAGTTCAGTGCGATCGGGCAAGGACGCTCGACATCGAACTCCGCCCAAGGCGGCGGCGTTCGATGCCACCCGCAGCGATACTTCTGATGTGGAAGTGCGCTCGCGTCGGTTGCATGCGCGTCGCGCGCTACTCCTCGCGGCGCACCCGCAGTTTCACCGGCACTTCCTCCGTCACCGGCAGGGCGCACTCGCGATCGTTGCACGCCTGCCACGTCACCACCAGCCGCGGCTTTCCCGTGACAGGGCCGACGCGGCGGATGAGCAGCGGCACCGTCACCGACTGTTCGTGAACGCGGATGGTCTCGCCCGCGACTCCGAACTCCGTCCCGGGCGGATACGCGGGCGAGAGCGCCAGCCCGGCGCCGTCGAGGAGTTCGAAGGAGAGCGGGACGACCTTGTCGCCGGCGGGATCGTGCGCGTTGATGTGCCAGCCATCGCGCGCGATGAGCGTGACGGCGAACTCGAACGAGGCGTTGGCGATGAGATCGACTTCGGACACGGAGGGGGCGAGATCGACGAGGCGATCCGGATCCTCCGCGCCGCCGCGGCCGATGCGATGCACGCGTTGCGGGGCCAGTTCGATGAGCCGGAGCAGGGCGCGCGTGGTGTTGGCGGCGGCGAGGGGGTTTTCCGCGACGTCGGCGGAGACGGCCGCGAGCGCGGCCAGGGCGTCGTCGAGCCACTCCTGCCCGCCGGTGCGCTCGTGCAGGTCGATGAGGTTGTGGAGCATGACGCTCGCCGCCGCGGGCACGGCGCCGTCGTGGAGTGAGCGGGCGCGGAAGATGAGGTCCTCGCGTCCGGCGAGGGTGTCGAACCAGCCGCCGCGCGCTTCATCCCAGAAGCGTGCGCGGGCCTGTCGGACGAGTTCGGCCGCGGCGTCGCGGAACTCATCGCCGGCGCCGCTGCGGTGCAGCGCCAGCAGGCCGTGCGCCAGGAAGGCGTAGTCCTCGCAGAGAGCGGCAATGGCCGCGCGGCCGCCGCGGCTGGTCCGCAGCAGGCCGCCCGACTCGTCGCGCATGTTCGCGTCGATGAAGCGCCAGGCGCGGATCGCCGCCTCGCGGTACTCCGGCTGGCCGAGCACCTCGGCGCTGCGCGCCAGCCCCGCGATCATCAGCCCGTTCCAGCCGGCGATGATCTTGTCATCCAGCCGCGGCTGGCGGCGCTGTGCACGCGCTGCGAGCAGCGCCCGCCGGACGCGACCGAGCCGCGCCTCGAACTCGCTTGAAGTGAGGTCGAGCGACTCGGCGAGCGGCGCGGGGTGCGCGGTGAGGAGCAGCACGTGCCGCGCCGGCTCGTCGGGATGGTGCGGATCGCGGAAGTTGGCGGCCCGGTCGAGGCCGAAGACCTGGAAGGCGAAGTCGATCAGCCCCTCCTCGTCCGCCGCCTCCAGCGCTGCTTTCACTTCTTCGGGAGTCCAGAGGTAGTTCAGTCCCTCGCGGCCGTCCACCTCCGCATCCTGCGCCGAGTAGAACGCGCCGCCGGCCGGATCGGTCATCTCGCGCAGGACGTAGGCGCACGTCTCGTCGGCGATGCGGCGGTAGGAGGCGCTGCCGGTGCGCTCGGCCGCGACGGCATAGACCTCGGCGAGTTGGCCGTTGTCGTAGAGCATCTTCTCGAAGTGCGGCACGACCCACTGGGCATCGGTGCTGTAGCGGTGAAAGCCGCCGCCCACCTGGTCGTACATCCCCCCCATCGCCATGCGATCAAGCGTCAGGCTCAGCGCCTCATCGGTGCGCTGCTGCGACTCGTCGCTGCCCAGAGCGTCGCGGCAGTCCATCAGGAGCGCGAGGAAGACGGGCTGGGGGAACTTGGGCGCCTGCCCGAACCCGCCGTGCACGCGGTCGGCGATGCGCAGGAGCGTGATGACAGCCGCGGCGATGTCGCCTTGCCCGATCGGCGCGGCGCCGCCCGCCAGCGAGAGGCGCCGGCCCACCGCGTCGCTCAACCGGACCGACTGGGCGATCACTTCGTCGCGCTGCGATTCCCATGCTTCGCTGAGCGACTCGACGACGCGCGTCCAACTCGGCCGGCCGTGCGCTTCATCCGGGGGGAAGTACGTTCCGCCCCAGAACGGCGCCAGGGCCGTCCACGCCTGGGGCTGATCCTCCGGCGGGGGCGGGACGAGAAAAACGTTCAGCGGCCAGCCCCCCTGCCCCGTCAGCGCCGTCACCGCGGACATGTAGAGGTCATCCACGTCCGGCCGCTCCTCGCGATCGACCTTGATGCACACGAGGCGCTCGTTCATCAGCGCCGCCACCTGCTCATCCTCGAAGGACTCGCGCTCCATGACGTGGCACCAGTAGCACGTCGAGTAGCCGATAGAGACGAGGATGGGAACCTGCCGCCGCCGCGCCTCGGCGAACGCCTCCTCGCCCCAGGGATACCAGTCCACCGGATTGTGCGCGTGCTGGAGGAGGTAGGGACTCGTCTCGCCCGCGAGGCGATTGGTGTGCTGGTGCGGCTGGGGAGCATCGGGCATGGCGGCGGAGCCTTCCGGAAGATCGGTGGTGGGCGAGGGCGGCGGAGCGGGAGCGGCCAGAAGGACGCGGGACGCCAGCCCCAGCGCGAGCGTGATTCTCGCTGGCCTGTTCATCTCGACCCCCGTACATTCGTGGGCATGGCCATCGACCCCCCGCTCGACGACTGGTCGCCGCTTGACCCTACGCAGCGCAGGGCGCAGGTTCTCGGCCTGCGAGAGTGGCTCGCGAATCGCCGGCGTCCGGGAGATGATCCGGCGCGCGTCCTGGACCTCGGCTGCGGCGACGGGTCGGTCATCGAGCCGCTGCTCGGAGCGCGCCGGTCTTTCCTCGGACTGGACGCGGACGCCCGCGCCCGCAAGGCGGCCCGCCGGCGGCTGCGCGGCCGGGGCGACGTCGAGATCCTCGACGCCGATTTTACCGACCCCGAGCACGCCGCACGATGGAGCGGCCCCTTTGACCTCGCGCTGTGCCTCGGCCACACGCTCATGCTCGTGATTGACGAAGGCTCGGCGCGCGGCCTGTTCGAGCGCCTCGCCGCGCGCCTTCGCGCCGGCGGGGCCTTCGTCATTGACGACTTCCCGGATGAACTTCAGGCCCTGGTCGCTTGCGGCGCATGGCAGACGGGGCTGAGCGAGGACGGCTCCTGCCAGATGATCCTCGACGCGCCGCGCCGCCTCGTCGCGCTGCGCTACGGCCCGGAGATTGACGAGTCGTGCCCGACGTTCAAGGCGGAGGATCGCCTGCACCGCCTGTGGACGCTGGAAGAACTCGACGCACTCGCCGCCGCCTCGGGCCTGCGCCCGTCGCGCCGCGACGCGGTGCATCACCTCATCTGGTTCGACCGGTCATGAGCCGGCGGACCGCCTCTCGCGGGCGCAGAATCGCATAAGTCAAGCAAGCAACGACCTCTCGCCGGATGAAAGCATCTCCGACTCGCGGAATCCTGCCGGATTCCTGCACCCTGATCTGCGGTTCTGCCGTATACTGGGTCCGGAGGCACCTTATGAAGCAACATGCAGGCTCCCGGGACCATTTGAGCGGGCGGTGCAGGGGCATCAGGGCGGCTTCGGCGGCGGTCCTGCTGGTCGTTCCGGGCCACGGACCCGCCCTCGCCCAGCGGTTCAACGTCGT
>JBDIVQ010000130.1:0-9588 GCA_039794345.1 Phycisphaerae bacterium
CAGGCCGTCGCACCGATCGAGTGTGAGATCAGTCACACCGTTACGTGGACGTTTGAATAGAGAAGATGGTGCGTTTCGCAGAGCCTCAACGCACCCTGTCTTCGATGTGCGGCGACGGCTGACAATCAGTTCAGTTATGACCGCATCACGCTACCGCAGGCTTGCCGTGCTTGGCCCCGCTGCTCTCGGGCTTCTTCGCGAACGCGTCCTGCTGCATCACGAACCCGATGACCGCGGTGACCAGCACGATGAGCGGGAGGATGATCGGATTGGCCGAAAAGTCCTGCCGCAGCGCCGGCTGCCACGCCTCGACCTGGATGAGCAGCGTCACGGCCCCGATCACCAGCACCACGGCGCCGGCGATGCACGTCATGGCCACGATCACCACCCGGTAGAGAATGAACGACAGGAGTCCGAACGCCACAAGGCCGATGAGCGCGCCCGCGTAATAGGTGTCTGGCGGCATCTGTGCGATCGACCAGACGTTTGCTCCCACGAACGCCCCGGCCAATCCGCCGCAGGCCGCAATGGCGTATTTCATCAGCGGCCAGGCGACGACGGCCGTGAGCACACCGACGCACGCCGCGACGATAAGGCTCGACTCCATCGACTTGCTCATGAGAAATCCGAGTCCCATGCCGGTCAGGAACGCCACGGTGATGACGATCCACTTGTGCCAGCGGTAGCCGTTGATGACGCTCAGCAACCCGACGGTGACGAAGATTCCCGCCCAGACGATGTGCAGTTGCTGGAGGACGTCGATGAGTTCATTGGGCCGGCTGAGAATGTCCAGCCGATGCATGTTGTCGAGGAAGAGGCGGAAGGGATTGAGCCCGACCTCGGAAAGCGATTCGCGGAAACCCGCAGCGGTCGATGCCTCCGCGGGGGCGCTGGCGAGAGTAATGAGATTCATGCGGCTTGCCTCGTGATCGACTGGTTGATTTCTGCCGGGCGCGGGCCCCGGCTGCCAGTCAGTCCTTATCGGCCTTCTTGCCGCCGAGTCTGGATTGAATCACGAGCCCGATAATCCCAGCGCCGAGCCACCACGTCAGCACCGCCGCGGACGAGGAGGGCAGCAGGCCATTTGCCTCCACTCCCGAACGCATCAGCAGCCAGTACGCGCTGCTGAGCATGATGAGCGAGCCTGCCAGGGACGTTACGATCGACGCAGCCGCGGTCGGCACAAGCACGCCCAGCAGAACCCCCGCGACGAGACCGCCGGCGCAGACGAGGATCGTCAGCCACTTCTGCTGCCCGGGCGCATCGCTCCAGTTCTGGTCCGCGGTCTCAAGCACGAACTTCACCGTCGCGTCGAGTTGCTCGCGCCACTTCGGCCGCTCCGGATCCTCCATTGCGCCTGATTCGTCGTCGCTCCTGCTCCGTTCGAACAAGCGTTGGGCCCGGCTGTCGAGATCGCGGGCGATCTCGCGCAACTGGCTGGGGACGAGTTCATCGTCGCCGATCTCCGAGGGCGCCTGGCCTTCGTACATTCCCGTCAGTTCGGCGTAGGCGAAGAACCCCAGCGGAGCGGCCAGCCCCAGGCTCAGCGCGAGCAGGGCCGCCATGACGAAGCGATACGCCATGATCGCGACGAGCGCGCCGACCACGGCCCCGATACCGACAGGCCAGAGGATGGACCACTCGTGGGGGATGACGGCGCCGGCCAGCAGCCCCATCCCGGCGCCGAAGATCGCCGACGCAAGCACCAGCATGGGGCGGAAGAGGCGCCGGCCGAAGATCCACACCACGATGCCGGCGAGCAGGGCTGCGGCCACGGCTCCGTGCGCCGAAATCGGCATGCTCTCGAGCAGATCGGGGATCATCTCTCCAGCCCTCTCCGGCGCGACGGCGCCGATGGATCGTAGCAACCGGGCCGGTCCCACCCCCGGTCGGTTCGCGGACCGCGACCGAGCCTCGGCCGGCACCGCAGGCGGCGGGGCTTGTTGCGCCTCCTTCGCCGCCGATCTTTTTGCGTATACTTCCGTCAGGATTTCACGAGGAAGCGGCCGATCGCACCGGACCCGCCTTCCCCGCAGCGACCGATTGCCAGGAAAGGCGGAAGGTCATGGGCATGCTCGGACTGAGTTTCCCCGGCGGATGGGAGTGGATGGTCATCGTCATCATCGCGCTGCTGATTTTCGGCAAGCGACTGCCGGAGGTCGGCCGGGCCCTGGGTCAGAGCATCGTGCAGTTCAAGAAGGGGATCAAGGGCATTGAGAGCGAGATCGAAGAGGAAGCGAGTCGTCCCGACGCGCCTCTCAAGCCCTACGACAAGCGCCTCGGCGGCAACGAGGAGGAACTCCGTCGCCTCCAGCAGCAGGGGGCGGCCCCGCCGGAATTCAAACGCGAGAAATCCGCCTCGGAACCCTCCGCCTGACCGCCGCAGCGCCGCCGACTTGTCCGCCGATCGATGCAACAGCCGATCGCGACCACGCCGCCAATCGATCGCTGCGGGTTGTCCATTGCGCGATCATTGCACGCTCTGACACCCCTCACATCAGAGATCTCGCCGCGAGTGGCGTCGAAACGCTGCCGCTGCGGGCGGAATTCGATGTCGAGCGTTCCTGCCCGATTGCACTGATCTCTCGTCCTGAGTGACGAGCGTTCAGTGTCACCCCGCTCCACCTGAAATGGGAATCTCCAGCAGGAGCGTCCGCGTTACTTCGCGTGGCACGCGAAGCAGAGTTGGCTGTCGGAGTTGTCGATTCGCAGGAGGTAGTCGTGTCCGCCGCGGCCGTGGGGTTCGTGGCAGGTGGCGCAACTGACGACAGAGCGCTGCACGCCGTCGATGAGCATGAGTCGCAGCCGGCCCATTCGGGAGTTGCCGAAGGTCTGGTTTTCCCAGGTGCTGCGGGGGTTGAAGTCGGGCGTCTCGGGTTCGGGCCAGGGGGCGCTCACGCCGACGGGGTGCTGCTGGGTGAGGTCGGTGCCGACGAGACCGTTTCCGGTGATGAAGGTGTTGCCGAGGTCTCCGCCGAAACTGTCGAGTGCGACCGTTCCGTCGTGGCATCCCATGCAGAGGATGCTGTAGGAGTCGAGGGCGTCGTTGCGACTGAGATCCCCCTCGTACGTCGTGTAGACCTGGCTGAGGGCGGGAAGGTTGTGGTTCCAGAGACGGCCGGCCTCGAAGCCCTCGATCTCAATGCGCGCGGCGTTGTGGGGAGTGTGGCAGGGGAGGCAGGACTGGGACTGGGCCCAGCCGGCGCTGGTGAAGTCGTGGGCGCTGCCGAGGATCTGGCCATGGGAGCTCGCGACGGCGAGGAAGAGAACGGCAGCGATGGCGACGTCGATCGGGGCGAGCCGGAAGCGGTACATGCGGCATCTCCGAATCCAACCAGAGGCGCCGGTCGGGCGACAGGCGCGGCCGGCCGAAAGTGATTTCGGCTGAATCGAGAGGGGACTTTGGGAAGGAGCGGCTTGACGAGTGAAGAGCCTGCCGCCCACGGGCAGGGAGACCGTGCCGCCGGTAAACCCGGCTACTTTCGGGTGGGCACCCCATGCTTCATACGGGCAAGAGCACTTCCGCATCTGACGTGTCGCTGCGGGGTGGCAATGATCGCCGCTCCGGCCGGAGATCAGTGGCGAAGTCGCAGGCTCGCACCGGCGTGCCTTGGGCGGGAGCGCCGCGTCGGTTGAGCGCCTCTACCCATCCCTTGGCACTCTCGCTCAACGCGGCAAGCGTGCAGTGGCGCCCGCCGCACGTGCATTGGTGTGATCGGGTGGCTGCGCGGGCCCTCGTTGCTCGTGCCTCATGTCACTCCGTCGGGCAGAGGTGTTGCCGAAGCCGGTGTGCGCGGTGCGTTCGTCGCAGACATGCTGCCTCTCATTCGACGCGCGGGGGCGTCTCGAAATCGAACCACATAAGGTGATGGGTGTTCCAGACCGGAAACTCGACGGACATGCGGTAGCCGACGAACTGGTCCGCCTCCCAGCCACCGAGGCGGAAGAGGTGTTCGGCGAGGGGCGCGAGACGGGGATAGGGTGAGCCGTGCAGCCGACTTGTGCCCAGGCCGAGGTACTCGATCGCCGGCGAGCCGGGCAGCCGGTCGTACCAGCGATCGCGCGGCAGAACCACGCGCGGAGTGCCGGCGTGGTCGAACTCGACGACGCCGACAGGGTGCTTCGCGAAGACCCCCGAGGACGCCACGGCTGCCGTCGCCAGTGAGCGATGGAGGTAGACGATCATGATGAGGCGGCGCGAAGGTCCGTCGGAGCAGATGTGGCAGAACTGGGTGCGCGGCTCATCGGCGGCGGGGTGGGGGTTGCCTTGATAGATGGCGCCCAGCACGATGTCGAAGGGCCCGCGAGCATCGTCGCCCGGCTCGATGAGGATGGGTACGCGGCCCTGCTGCCTTCGCGTGACCAGCCGCGGCGCAGGGCTGGAGCAGAATTCGCGAATCAGGCCCACGCTTCGCTGAGCCTCTCCAAGAGGGCGGCTGAGCGGGCCGAGGGAAGGCTCGTCGCGGCGGAGCAGGAATTCGGTGTCCGAGGAGGTCACGGGGCAGATCGGCATCGCCCCCTCCTGTCGCTGAACATCGATCAGGCCCAGTGCGGTGGTGCAGTCGAATCGACCGTGGAACCGGCTTGACGGCCCATAAATGTACACCGCAAGCTCGGTACCGTACTCCCGCCGCGTAAGGCCGCGCGCGCCCTCGAAGGCAAGGAGGCGTGCGTCCAGCTCTTCGCTGCGGACCATTGGAGGGCGGGACGAGTCGCCGGCAGCAGGGACGGTTCTGTCGAGGGCCAGGAGCATCTTCTTCCGCCCTCCGTGCCGTTCGAGCAATGTGGCGTAGGCGGAGACGGCCGACTCGGCGGAGTCGAGCCGCTCCGGATCCACGCTCCGATTCCGGGCCGCGGAGAGAAAAGCAGCCAGCCCGCGTACGCCCGGAGCCTCGCGCAGCGCCGCCAGCCCTCCGCCCGGAGCCCGGGCGGTCGCGACGGTTCGGTGACAGATGGGACGTGAAACGCCCAGCCACCGCGCCATGGAAGCCACGGGGCGCTGCTCGACAGGAAACTCATCAAGCAGTGCGGCAAGTTCTGACTGAAGGCGGTCGCCCACCCGTCCCGCAGACTCGGCATCCGCCGTCGCGGACGGGACGGGCGATGCCGAGTGAATCTCCAGGGGCGCTCGCTGCTGCTGTCCGGTTCGGTTTGGCATCGGGCACTCCAGGGCAAAGGACCTTGACTGTTCTGAAACGTTCCCCAAATTATTCGTCAAATGTCCGATCTAGTCAATAAAAAAACTAAAGAAGCCGGAACATGATCTTGAATACTCCGAATAGTGCTGTATAGTTCCAAGTTGGCCGGGACTCCCGGCCAGTCAATCCGCAACGACTCCCCGGAGGTTTGACCATGATGAACCGTCTTCTGATCGCCGCATCCGCAGTCGTCCTCGCCCTGCCCGTCGCCACCCGGGCCGACCACATCCCCGGTCATCGCAACTACGACCCGACCTGGCCCGTGCCCCTGCCGGGCCGGGAGCACTTCAACGGCGGAGTGGTGTTTGTGACCGCGATCGGCCCGCTGGGCGGCTATGAGATCACCCACGCGCTCTTCGACATCACCTACGTCTCCGACGGCCAGACCCCCGCGCAGGACATTGAAATCAGCGTCGAGCTCTCAACGCAAGCCGGGCCGCGCGAGATTCACGTCACCGGGGCCGACCTCGGCTTTGGCAGCGGGCCCGGCACGTTCAAAGGGACCTTCTCAACGCAAGAACTCAACGGAGTCGTGGTCCCCGGCTTTCTCGGTCCCAATAGCCTGGTCCACCTGACGATCGGAGCGGTCAACGGCGGCATCGAGGGCGAGGGCTACTTCGTCGATTCGGTGATCCTCCTGGACGTGAACGGCAATGATCCGTCGCTTGAAGTTGCCGGCGCCTGTCCCGGACCGATGACCTTCACGGTCACCGGTGCTCAGCCGCATCAGCGCATCGCACTGCTCTATGCGCGCGGCGTCGGGTCGATGCAGATTCCCCGCGGTGCCTGTGCCGGCCAGACGCTGGGCCTCGACTCGACAGTCCGTCTGGGCGCCGTTGTGACCAGCGATGCTGAGGGACGGGCCGTCTTCGAGGCCACCCTCCCGCCCGCGGCGTGCGGGGTGATCCAGGTGCAGGCGGTGGATGCGCTCTCCTGCCTCGTCAGCGAAGTTCGAGCGATCCAATAGGCTCACCGTCCGATCCGAAGCCTCTTCCCGCTCAGCGCGAACCCGGCCTCCCTCGCAGGAGCCGGGTTTGCTGCCTTTGAGTCCCTGTCGCCATCGACCTGCGGGACGAAGAGAAGAGCCAAGACGCGGCGCGGTCATTCGGGAGCGGTGGCGGCGCGCCGACGACGCCGTGCGGTTCGAGGACGCACGCAGGAAGGCGGGTCCAGGCGCGCGAAGCAAGGTGAGTGCCGGCGTGAAAGAAGAAATGAGCCACCGGCGGGACTCGAACCCGCGACCTGCAGATTACAAATCAGCCGCTCTGCCAACTGAGCTACGGTGGCGCGTCCAACAGCGTCGATTGTAGTCAGAGGGGAAAGAGCGAAGCCGCGCGGCGTCGTGCGTTCGCCGGACGCTGGAGCACCAGGCGGGGCGGCCAAGCCGGCGCTGCGTCAAGGGTGGAATGGCCAGATGAGAGGCGCAAGGCAGGAAGTGATGGTCCACATGGTCAGATTCAGGGGGATGCCGACTCGGAAGTAGTCGGTGAACTTGTACCCTCCCGGGCCGAGGACCATGAGGTTCGTCTGGTAGCCGATGGGAGTCGAAAAACTCGCGGATGCCGCCATCATGATGCTCATGGCGTAGGGTGTGAAATCGACGTCGAGTTGGCGCGAGATCGAGTAGGCGATCGGGAAGACGAGCACGGCGGCGGCATTGTTGGTGATCAGTTCAGTAAAGAGCATCGTCACGCCGTAGATGATGATGAGCGAGGTCCAGGGATTCTCGGCGGCGAGTCCGATGAGCGACTGGGCGATGGTCTCGGCGGCACCGGTGACTTCGAGCGCCTTGCCGAGGGCGAAGGACGCGGCGATGACGACGAGAACCTGCCAGTCCACGCTCTTGCGCGCCACATGACCGGGCACGCAGCGTGTGATGATCATCAAGCCCGCGGCCGTCATGGCGCCGACGAGGGTGGGAACGCCGAGGAAGGTGACGGCGGCGATCATGCCCGCGAGGATGAGCATTGCGAGGACTGCCTTCTCGTGGCGCGGCGGATTGGAGTTCTCGATGCGGCTGACGAGGTAGAAGTCCCGGTTGTTGCGCTGCTGCTCGGCGAAGTTGGGATGCGCCTCGAGAAGCAGCGTGTCGCCCGGCTTGAGGATGATGTCGCCGATCTTCTTGTTGATGCGCTCGCCGTTGCGCGCGACCGCGATGACCACCGCGTTGTAGACCTTGCGGAACTGACCGTCGCGGATCGTCTTGCCGACCAGGCCGCAGGAGTCTGACACGACGGCCTCAATGAGGCAGCGCAGGGCGCGCGGGGCGTCGAGTTTGAACACCTGATCCGTCGCCGGCGTCAGCCCGCGGACGCGGTGGAGATCGACAATCGAATCGACGATGCCCACGAAGACGAGCCGGTCGCCCGCGAGGAGACGCTCCTGTGGGCCGACTGCGGGGATAACCTGTCCCTGGCGGTCGATCTCTGCGAGGAAGAGCCCAGTGAGTTGGCGCAGCCCCGCCTCTTCGATCGTCTTGCCGATGAGTGGACCGGTGGGATCCACGGTCATCTCGACGGTGTAGGCGCGTGGATCATCCTGCGGGCTGATGGGGGGCTTGCGGTCGGGCAGCAGCCAGCGCGAGAAGACCAGAACGTACGCGATGCCCACGGCGCAGCAGGGAATACCGATCCAGGCAATGTCGAACATGCCGATCGGATCGCGGCCAGGCAGTTGCGCCCACAGGCCGCCGACGACGAGGTTCGTGCTCGTGCCGATGAGCGTGCACGTGCCGCCGAAGATCGCGGCGTAACTGAGCGGGATCATGAGTTTTGAGACGCTCAGGCGGTGCTGCTTGGCCCACTCGCTCACGGCCGGGATGAGCATGGCGACGAGCGGCGTGTTGTTCATGAAGGCGCTGAATCCGGCGACGGGGAGCATGAGCCGCGCCTGCGCACCAACGATCGTCCTGGGCCGGCCGAGCAGGCGCTGGCCCAGCCAGGTGACGCCGCCCGTCTCCTGGAGTCCGGCCACAACGACGAAGAGCACCGCCACCGTCAGCATCCCCTCGTTTGCCATGCCCGCGACGGCCTGTTTCGTGTCGAGGATGCCCAGAAGGACCAGCAGCGTCACTCCGCCGACGATGAGCACGTCGGTGCTGATGCGGTTCCAGATGAGCAGGGCGAGGATGAGGAGAATGACCCCCACGGTCGCCCACGCATGCCACGCGGGCGCTCCGGACGGCGCTGCGGCGGCGGTCTGGGCAAGTATGGTCAAGGACGATTGAAACACGGAGGCCGACTTTCCGTCGTGGTCAGGTGAGTGCCGCTGGGGCCGATAAGGATAGACCGCGACTGGTGCGGCTGAGTTCCATCATCGGCCAGCCGACGCCGCTTCCGTACGCCCAAACGCCAGGCGGGGGCGGCTGGGCGCTCCCGGCGCCCGGCGGGGGCGAGTACAATGCTTCATGCCGATCTCACTGACCAGCGCGGCGCCGCGCCTTGGCGAACTCATCGCAGACGAATTGCCCTCCCTCATCCGCTTCCGCCACGACCTCCACGCCCATCCGGAACTGAAGTACGAGGAGAACCGGACGAGTCAGAAGGTGCGCGATGCCCTCGCCGCTGCGGGGATTGATCACGTCGGCGGCCTCGCGGGGGGCACGGGGGTGCTCGCCTGCATCCCCGGGGCCGGCAGCGGCGCCATCGGCCTGCGCGCCGACATGGATGCCCTGCCAATCACCGAAGAAAACGAAGTCGAGTATGTCTCGACAAACCCCGGAGTGATGCACGCCTGCGGCCACGACGGGCACACGACCATCTGCCTCGGCGCTGCTCGAATCCTCAAGCGGCTTGCCGACGAGGGCGGTCTGCCGCGCAGCGTCAAGTTCCTCTTTCAGCCCGCCGAGGAAGGCGGGGCGGGCGGCAAGCGCATGGTCGAGGATGGCTGCCTGACCGACAAGGTGCTCGGCCCGCGCGTGGATGAGATGTTTGGCCTGCACTGCTGGCCGACACTGCCGCTGGGGACGGTGGCGACGCGTCCTGGCCCGCTGCTCGCCGCGACGGATCACTTCACCGTGACGATGCGCGGCAAGATGGGCCACGCGGCCTCGCCGCACTTTTCACATGATCCCATCGTCGCCGCCGCTGAAGCCGTCATGGCCCTCCAGGCGATCGTGAGCCGCAACGTCGATCCGCTCGAATCGATGGTCGTGTCGGTGACGAAGATTCACGCGGGCACAGCCTACAACGTCATCCCCGAAGCCGTCGAGTTCGCCGGCACGCTGCGCACGCTCACCGATGAGATGCGCCGCTTCGGCCGCACGCGCTTCTACGAGACGGTGATCAACGTCGCGGCCATTCACCGCTGCGTCGCCGAGATCGAGTGGGAACCAGGCTACCCCGTCACGCGAAATGATCCGGGTGCGGTGGAGAGGTTTTTCAGTGTGGCG
>JBDIVQ010000131.1:0-9335 GCA_039794345.1 Phycisphaerae bacterium
CCGACGTCATCCCCTTCGGCATCGAGATTGAGCAGGCCGCGGCCCGGCGCGCCGATGCTCTCTTTGCGCGCCGCGGAGGGCGGTGCGTCTGCGCCCCCGCGCTGACGGGCCTGGACGCCTTCGAGGAGGAGTCCTTTGACGGCATGGTGATGTACGCGTATCTCGAGCACGAGGTCGAGCCGGCGGCGGTGCTCGACAAGGCGCGCGACAGACTCCGAAGGGGCGCGGCCCTCATCATCAAGGTCCCCAACCACGCCTGCGTGAACCGATCGGTGCGCGGCCTGCGCTGGTGCGGTTACCGCCTGCCCGACCACGTCAACTACTTCGCTCCGACCACGCTCATGCAAATGTTGAAAGGCGCCGGGCTGGAGATTGTGCGCTTCAACGTCTTCGACCGTTTCCCGACGAGCGACAACATGTGGCTCGCGGCGCGGCGGCCGTGAGGCATGCGTCTGGGCTGCGCGTCCCGCCAACGTATGATTCGATCATGAATCCTCCGGACCAGACCGATCCTCACGAGCGCGGCGAATCCGACGCGATCCGCGCCGCGCGCGAGTACGGCATCGACCTCTCGCTGACGGACTACCTGCTGTCGCTCACGCCGCTGGAGCGCCTTGAGCGGCACGAGCAGGCGCTGGAACTGATCCGCGCGGCCCGCGCCGCCGGACGGGAGCACTATGGCTTCGACCCTCGACCTGCGCGAGCGCCTGATCAATTGGACAACTGCAAAGGGACGGAGCACGAATGAGTATGCTGAACATCGACAAGGCAATCGCTGGCATCAGAAAGTTCAACGAGAACGCGGAGACGATGGCCGCTGAGTGCCTCGTGCGCCGGCACTTCGCCAATCCGGGGCGGGAGCAGACTTCAGTCGCGGAGCGAGTGGTTCTGATCGACAAACTGTGGGCGACTCAAATGTTTCGCAAGCCAGGGCACGTGCTCAAGGTGATCAAGTGTCTCGAACGGAATGAGCAGCAGATCGTCGATGAATGTTCCAAACTGCCTCTAGACGTGATCGAGCGCGATCCTGACCGACTCGTGCGGGTCGCTGAAAGGGCCATGCCGATCGCCCTTGGGAAAGATTCGGATCAGACTGATCTGAAGCTGTACCAGCCCTATTCGTTCGCCACCAAGTACCTGCACTGGATCAGTGGCGGTCGATTCCCCATTGTTGACAGTTACGCTCGCCAGGCCGTCAACCTGTTGCAGAGAAGGCACAAACGCCAGCCTCGTGTATGGGCTGGACAGGGTGAATGGACGTCGGACTACCCTCGCTGGATTCGCTTCTATGGAGAGCAACTCCTGCCCACACTCGATCCGGCGACCCGCAATCGACTCATCGAGGCCGACATCCATTCGCAGGCGTGTGCCAATCAGATTCGCAACACGCTGCTTCGAGTGCTCGACAAGGTGTTCTACCAACTCGGTCCCAATATCGCTTGAATGCACCGGTCGGTGCGTCACGATCTTTCCCCCGGTCATTGACCGGGGGCTATGTGGAGCGGGCTGATACAATCCCGCCATGAAGAAGCGTCGTCCCACACGGCAGGTCTGCGTCGGCGATGAGCGCGTCGGCATCGTCCGCATCGGCGGCGGGCTGCCCGATTCGCACGGCCGGCCGACCGAACCCGCCCCCGTCTCCGTCCAGACGATGACCGCGGGCTACACCTACGACATCGATGCGTGCGTGACGGAGATCAATCGCCTCGCCGCGGCCGGGGCGGACATGGTCCGCGTCGCCGTGCCCGAACGGGCCGACACGCAGGCCCTGCCCGAGATTCTCAACCAGACGCGCGTTCCCATCGTCGCCGACGTTCACTTTCACTTCCGCCGCGCGCTGGAGGCGATCGAGGCGGGTGTCCACAAGATCCGCCTCAACCCCGGCAACATTTCCGACCGCGACCAGGTCAACGCCGTCATCGACGCGTGCAAGGAGCGCGGCCTGCCGATCCGCGTCGGCGTCAACGAAGGCTCGATCATCGAGCGCAAGGACAAGCACAAGCGCCTCAAGGAACTCGGCGCGTTCTTCTCCGATCAGAAGCACGGCCACCTCATCGCCATCATGGTCGCCAAACTCGAAGAGTACCTCGAAATCTTCGAAGCGCGCGACTTTCACGACGTGGTCATCAGCGCCAAGTCCATCGACCCGGCGGTGGTGATCGACGCCTACACCGCCATCAGCGAGCGGTTTGACTACCCGCTGCACCTCGGCGTGACGCACGCCGGGCCGCGCGAGACCGGAGCGGTGCGCAGCGTCGTCGGCATCGGCACGCTGCTGGCCAACGGCATCGGCGACACCATCCGCATCAGTTACGCGAACGACTCGGTCTTCGAAGTGCAGGATGGGCTGGAGATGCTCTACTGTCTCGGCCTGCGCGAGCGAAAGGGGGCGGAACTCATCGCCTGTCCGACCTGCGGGCGCATCCAGGTCGATCTCTACAAACTCGTGCAGGAGGTGCGCGCGAAACTGGCCGAGGAGATCGCCCTGCCGATCAAGATCGCGGTGATGGGCTGCGTCGTCAACGGCCCGGGCGAGGCGGAGGGGGCGGATGTGGCCATCTTCGCCGGCGACCGGCGCGGCATCATCTACGTGCAGGGCGAGAAGGTCGCCAACATCCCCGAAGAGGAGATTCTCGAACGCCTCCTGCACGAGTGCAAGGTCTTCGAAGAGCGCGTGAAGCGCGGCGAGGCGCGCCTGGGCGAGAAGGTCGTTGAGATCGTCCCGCCCGATCCCATCGGCGAACTCGGCAGCGGTGTGGACATCATCGCGCGCAATCGCAGCGGCGCGGGGGTGCAGTTGACGATTGACGGGCGGTGAGGCGACTTCGCGAACGCGCGAGGATGCACCCCACGATTCGCAGAGCCTCCAAACGCACCCCACGATTCGCAGAGCCTCGAAACGCACCCCACGATTCGCAGAGCCTCGAAACGCACCCCACGATGAGCGAGTCTTCGAGCGAATCGTGGGGTGCGTCTGCTCATTCGCGGTGCGCCTCCTCTTGCCGCCACACCCACGCGCCTTCTTCCGCGTGCCGGGTGATGTAGGAAAGGGCATTGCGAAAGTGCCGTTCGTCGCGCACGATCCGCACGCCGATCTTGCGCTGCCAGAGGGAACCGGGAATCACCGCGCGCATGGCATGCGATGAGCGGCGCTTCGCATTCCCGATGGCCTGGCGAAGCGCGGACTCATCCATCGTCGCGCCGACCAGCGCGTGAACATGATTCGATGACACGGCGAGCGCCGCGAGTCGCAGACCCTGCCGATCGAGCGAATCGACGAGCAGCCGGCCGACCTCTTCGCATTGCGCGGCGGTCAGGCGGATGGCTTCGCGAACGAGGCGATTCGAAACCCAGCGGTGAAGGGCCTGATGCTCCGAGGGCGGCGGCGGGTTGCGATAGTCGCCTGATGAATGGATGCGATGGTCGTGATCGCGGAAGCCGCGCGGGTCGCCCGGCAGCCACGTGCCAAAGGTGTTGACCTCGATGTGGTACCAATGGAACCGAGGGCACATCGGGGCAGCGTAGAACCGGAAGAGATACCAGACAAGTGCCGAACTTCAGGAAACGCACCCCACGATTCGCAGAGCCTCCAAACGCACCCCACGATTCGCAGAGCCTCATCGTGGGCGTGGGGCGCGATTCATCCCACGCCCACGATGAGCGAGTCTTCGAGCGAATCGTGGGGTGCGTCTGACCGGTGCGTCGGAAAATGCAAACGCCCCGGCGCGGGAGGCCGCGCCGGGGCAGTGGAGTCGATGAGTGTCGAGCGTCGATGCCGGATTCGTTACGGCAACTGCACGACGTTGCTCGTCGCGCACGGGTTGCCGTCCGCGACGACCATCTGGATGTACTTGCCGCAGGCCCCGGTTCCGATGTTGGAACTGACCTGGCCGGAGCCGCCGGCGCCGGTGTTGCCGGTGTAGACGAGTTGCAGGCCGGAGTTGCTCAGCCCGAGTTGCGTCCCGCCGCACGCCCCGCCGGGGATCGTGAAGTTGCCGGTGCTGTTCGCGAGGGCGATTCCCATGGGACGGCTCGGCGTAGCGCCGTTCCACGAGACGGTCACGCGCCCGGGGCAGTCGCCCGTCACGCTCAGTCGCAGGCCGCCGGCCTCGAAGAAGGTGACGTCATCCATGATGTAGAAGCCGTGCGAGCCGTTGACGGTGACGGTGTCGATGAGGCCGGTGTAGCCGGAGGCGAGCCAGGTCGGGACGCCGTCGCTCTGGAGGTCGATCTGGCCGCTGGTGTGAACGAGTTGGCCGCCCCGGTACAGCGTGAAGTAGATGGGCTGGAAACCGCGGGACGTGCCGTGCCCGGCGAACCATGCGCCGTCGAAGACCACATCGCGCCCGAACTTGAAGGTCCCCGAGTTCGTGTAGATGCGGCACGGGGGCGAATGCGGGTTATAGGGCGGCTGCGACCAGTCGTAGTAGGTCCAACCGGTCCAGTCCTGCACCGTCCCGTAACCGGGCGGCACGGGCGCCTGGCCGATGAGATCATCGAAGTTGATGATGTCCGCGCTCGCACTCAGGGCGAGCCCTCCGCCAACCACACCGACGGCGATCACCTGACACACTTTGCCGAAACGCATGACGATTCTCCTTCCGATCGGATCGACTGCTCGAACCACGGATTCCGGCCGCCAGTCGGCCGGACCGATGAGCCACTCCCGTGGAGCGAAGAGCCCCTGGACGATGCCCCACGATCCTCCAGCATCATGTCCGGAAAGCCACGAATCGCTCCGGTACGCAGAATATACCACGACCGCGGCTGGATGTGCCGCGAAAACCAGGCCCACTCGACTAGATTTGCGGATTGTGGAGGACTGGGAGCGGTTCGGGAGCAGGCCCGGAGGGGAGGAAAGCGCCAGCCCCGGACGGGGCGGCTCTCGCCGTCCCCTGATCCGGGGCTGATTCTCGCGATCCGTTGGGGGCGCGCCAGATCTGACTACAGGCCGACAACGTTCGACGTCAGGCACGACTGAACGTCGAGGGTCTGGACGAAGACGCGGCCGCAGGCGTTGGCGGGGACGTTGCCGCTGATGGCGGCGACGCCCTGCGCGTCGGCGGTGCGGGTGCCCACGAGCGTCGCGGTCTGGTTCAGCCCGAGCATCGTTCCCGCGCAGGGATTGTTATTGGGGATGCGCTGCGAGCCGACGCCGGCGGCGCGGAGGAAGGCGACCGTCCCACCCGGCGTATTGCCCGAGGCGGTGAGCGTCATGCGGCCGGGGCACGGGCCGGACGCGACGAGCGAAACCGGCGCGGTGAGGCGGATGAGCATGCCGGTGGACTCGAAAGGCACGCCGGTGTTGTTCGCCAGGACGTAAATCTCGCCGTCCGCGTCCTGCCCCATGCCGAGGATGAAGAAGTCGATCTCGCCCCCGCCGACCATCCTGAACTCGTGGATCGCGTTGTTCGAGTCGAGGTGGAAGAGGCGCCCGTCGTTGTTGAACTGCTGGGCAAACTCGGCGAAGATGTAGCGCCCGCGCAGCCAGGGCATCGCGCTGCCGCGGTAGACGAACCCGCCGATCACCGAGATCCCCTCGTCATGGTCGTACTGGGCGATCGGGTCGGTCAGGCCGGGGTCGATCATGCCCTCGGGCGAGGCGGCATAGCCGGAGCGGGCGCCGTTGCGCACGAAACGGAAGGTGCCCTCGCGGAGATTCCAGCCGAGGTTCTGCCCGCTCTCGACGACGTTGACTTCCTCGATGTGGTTCTGTCCCACGTCGCCGACGTAGCAATCGCCGGTCTGCCGGTCGAAGGAGAATCGGAAGGGATTGCGCAGGCCGTAGGCCCAGATCTCGTCGAGGCCGTCGCCGCCGACAAATGGGTTGTCCGCCGGGTTGCCGTACTGCCCGTTCGCGGAGTTGTTGCCCTGCGGATCGATGCGCACGAGCGAGCCGAGGATCGTGTTGATGTCCTGGCTGTTGCCCTTGCACCCGTGGCCGCGCACCGGCACGCCGAAGGGATCCACGCCCGTGTCCTGATCGTCCGCGTTCCCGCCGTCGCCCAGCGCGATGTAGAGCATCCCGTCCGGGCCGAAGTTCAGACAGCCCGCGTTGTGGTTGAACTGCGGCTGGTCGATGCGCAGCAGGACGCGCACGCTGTTCGGATCAACCGTCGCATCGGGGTTGGAAGGATCGTTGACGCGCCACTCGGCGATGATGGTCTGGTGGTTCGGATCGACGTCGGGGGGCATCGTCGAGAAGTCGGCCGGCGGGCCGTTCGGGTCGAAGGGTTCCGACGTGTAGGTGTAGAGCAGCCCGTTGCTCGCGTACTGGGGATGGAACGCGATGCCGAGCAGGCCGCGCTCGTCAAACGTTCCCGGGCCGAAGATGCCCAGGCTGACGAGCCGGCCGCTGACGTCGAGAAAGACGCTCTTGGAGCCATCGGCGAGATTCACGTTCCAGATGGTGCCGACCTGGTCGGAGACGAAGAGGCGCCCCGCCACGCCGGGCGCGTTCGTCGCCCAGTTCGGGGCCGTCATGCCGTCGGCCACGAGCGAGAGGCCCAGCGTGTGCTCGCTGAGCGGAATCGGACCGGGAATCGGATCCGAGATCGGCGCCGGCTCGACCTGGCCGCGAATCTCGCCGCCGGGGAAGTTGGAGGTGTGGATGTTGGCGTACCACAGCCCCTGGATGATCTGGTCGCGCTGCTGGCTCGTGACGACCTGCGAGCCGACCTTCGGGCTTCCGGGGGGGAGCGGGATGGCGACGCCGGCGGTCTGGCACAGCGGCGCCGCGGCGTGGAAGTGCGCAGCCGTCTCGGGCGCGCTGAGCCCCGAGTAGGAGAAGTTCCAGGAGAAGAGGTTTGTGGAGAGGTCGAGCGTCGCCGTGCCCAGCCCCGTCGCCGTCGAACTGTTCGGCGGCACCTCCTGCGAACCGTCCAGCGTCAGGTTGAAGTTCAGCACCTGCCCGGGTGCGGCGGGGCACGCGGCGAGCAGGACCGCAGCCGCCGTTGTCCGGATGAGCGCCCCGATTGATCGTGTCGAGAATGCGAGTGTCATCTCTGTCGAGCCTTTCTTTCTGAGGTTTCCTGAGGAGTTGAAATCCCCGTGCGATCGGCAGATCGCGCAGCCACAGCGTCCGCGAAGGAGGTGTCGCGTCCTTCGGTCGCCCCCGGGTGATTCACGTGGAGGGGAGAGTCCATCTCGGCAACGGACACGGCCGCCGGGCCGTTCGCCCCTCCATGCATGCCATGTCAGGGCATTCGCGGCGTCTTGCAGAATTGGAGTGGATTGGCGCGACTTCGACCCGGCCGCGGCCCGTCGCGCCTCAGCGCGGCTGCATGCGCTCGATCATGCGGCGCATGGCGTCGGCCTCGGCCCGGCTCAGGCCGGAGGCCTGAAGATCGACCGACATGGCGGAGATCCAGAACCCGCCGACGCGGCGGTACCCGCACTCCTCGACCAGGCGCCGCTCGAGATCGCCCATGTGCCCGGCGCCGTAGACGATGGCGATCGAGGCGGGCGGCTCCGGCTGCGCCAGCACACCCTTGAGATCCTCGATCACGACTTTGTTGCGGTCCACGACGATGACGTGCATGAGTTCGGCCATGCCCGCGGGAAGGCCGGGCGTGCGGCCGAGGTCTTCGAGGTCGGCGGAGCGCATCGTCTCGATGAGCATGAGTTTGGTCATCGCCCCCAGGCGCGGATTGCGCTCGATCATGCCGACGAGGAATCGCGCCATGCGTCCGGCGAGCGACGAGCCGTCGAGAATCTGAAAGAGGATGGCGGCGTCGCCGCCGCGCTGGGCGACGCGCTCCTGCACCTGGTCGATGGTGAGATCGCTGTTGCGGTGGTTGGGGCGGTCATGGCGCATCGCCTCGAGTTGGAAGGCCAGTCCCAGCGCCCTGGCGAGGTGCGCCTGCAGGCCGGGGTCGGCGCCCGTTTCCGCGGCCGTCAGGGGGGACTGGTCGGCAAAGGCGAGGTCGGCGTCGAAGCCCGCCCCTCCTTCCGCGCCGTCGGCGCCGAGGCTGCGCAGCATGTACCCCTCCGCCCTACGCTCGTACACGAGCGGCCGATCCCACGCATCGCGCATCGACGAGCGCAGCCACGCGCCGTGCTGACCCTCGCTCGCTTCGACGGCCGCGGCGAGTTCCTCGAGCGTTTCCGGCCACTGCCCCGCCGCCTCGCCCTGGCGATGGAGCATGATCGCCACGAAGCGGATGCCCGACTCCGTCCGGCGCACGCGGACGGCATCGTCGTCGGTCTCGACGGGTCCGACGCCGCGCGGCTTGACCCCCTCAAACAGCACCAGGTCCTGCGCGTCGAGGAACCGCTGGAGCATCGCATAGAACTCCGCGTCGGCGATGTGGACCGCGCCCGCGAGCGCCACCGTCGGCCCCTGGCCGACCGCGGGGGCGAAGAAGCGCACGGCCATGTCAAGGCGCACCGTCGATTCATTGACATCCACGACGCGCAGATACGCCTCGCCTGACTCGCGAGCCGTTTCGACCGCCGCAGCGGGATCGCCCTGGGCGCGTGCCGGCTGATGCAGCGCCGCGCCGGCGGCGAGAAACGCGGCAAGGAGCAGAGTCGATCGACGGACGCCCTTCATCGCTTCTCCTCCGGCCGGGCCTGTCCGGGGCGCGCCGCCTCCGCCGCGCCGTGCTGGGCCGCGGCGACGATCGCCTCCATCCTCCGGTAGGCGCGCTCGACGTGCCCCTTGAACATCATGTACGGAAAGAGCGTCATGAGCGCGATGATCAGTCCCGCGGCGGTGGTGATGAGCGCCTCGGCGATGCCGCCGGAGATCTCGCGCGGATCGGTGATCATCCGCGAGGTGCCCAGCAACTCGAAACTGCTGATGAGCCCCGTGACCGTGCCGAGGATGCCCAGCAGCGGCGCGGCGGTGATGATCGTCGAGAGCGTGGGCATGAAGCGCTCGACGACGGGGCGCAGTTCCTCGACGCACTCGATGGCGACGGCGTCGGTGGCGCGATCGTCCAGCAGCCGTCCCGCCAGTTCGCTGTAGACCGAGGAGCGGAAGCGCCCGATGAGCCGCCGCGCCTCCTCCGCCTGTCCCGCGCGCAGGGCCGCGTTCAGGCGGTTGAGCCGCTCGCGCCGTGCCGGGCTGTGCAGACGCAGCCAGAACCAGCTGCGCTCGAGGCACAGCGTCACCGAAACCACGCTCAGCGCGAGCAGGGGCCACATGACCCATCCCCCGCGCACAATCAGCGATGAAAGTGTGTCGATCGCGCCGCCGAGCATCCGCGGATCATAGGGGTGGGAAGCGCAACAGAGCGGCAGCCGAACATCCCGCGATTCGCAGAGCCTCGAAACACATCCCACGCCCACGATGAGCGAGTCTTCGAGCGAATCGTGGGGTGCGTCTGCGA
>JBDIVQ010000132.1:0-9309 GCA_039794345.1 Phycisphaerae bacterium
CATGTCTACTCGACGTGGTCGATGGCGCACCACATGGAGATCGCCGCCCGCAAGGTGCTCATGCCGCATCTTGAGGCGCACGAGGAGGGGATCGGTTCGCACCTTTCGATCGACCACCTCGCGCCGACCCCGGTCGGGCACACGGTGCGCGTCGAAGCGGTCGCCGTCGAACTTGAAGCGACGACGCTGGTGTGCGAGGTGACCGCATACCATGTCCGCCCGGAGGGGGATAAAGTGGTCGGGCGCGGCCGACAGGTGCAGCGCATCCTGCCGAGGGCGAAACTCGAAGCCCTCATCGAACGCGAATCCCGCTGAAACCTCTCAAGGCAGATCGGAACGATTCATGAGCCACGAAGAGTCCTTGATCCTCACCGAGACCGACGGGCACATCGGCATCATCCGCCTCAATCGCCCCAAGGTGCTCAACGCGCTCAATCCCGAACTCATGTCGGTGCTCGCCGCCCGGATGGAGGCGTTTGACAAGGATCCGGGCATCTACGTCATCGTCCTTTCGGGCAGCGAGAAGGCGTGGGCGGCTGGGGCGGACATCGGCGACATGGCCGAGCAGTCCGCCATCAGCATGTACGAGCGCGATCAGTTCGCGACGTGGGAGCGCATCAAGCGCATCAAGAAGCCCATCGTCGCGGCGGTGAGCGGCTGGTGCCTCGGCGGCGGGTGCGAACTGATGATGCACTGCGACGTGGTCATCGCATCGGAGACGGCGCAGATCGGCCAGCCGGAGATCAACATCGGCGTCATGCCCGGCGCGGGCGGCACACAGCGCCTCACGCGGGCCGTCGGCAAAGCGCTGGCGATGGATGTCATTCTCAGCGGGCGATTCCTGTCGGCCGAAGAAGCGCTTCAGCACGGCCTCGTGAGCCGCGTTGTGCCCAAAGAGCACTTCTTCACCGAAGCCGTCAAGGTGGCGCAGGCCATGGCCTCGAAGGGCCCGATCGCGCTGCGCTTCGCCAAAGAGGGCGTCCTCAAGGCCTTCGAAATGCCGCTCTCGGAAGGCCTCGAATACGAGCGCAAACTGTTCTACATGCTCTTCGCCACCGAAGACCAGAAAGAAGGTATGCGCGCCTTCGTCGAAAAGCGCAAGCCGACGTTCAGGGGCAAGTGAATCGAGCAATCCTCTGGCCGTCGCGCCGCGCTCCCCTGCGCAGAGCCTTCGGGTCGCGGCTAGACGTGAACTGATCGGACGCTGAGGAGATTCTCATGACCACCGCCACCGCATCAACCTACGAGACGATTCAGTACGACGTCGCCGACCACGTCGCGACGATCACGCTCAATCGCCCCGATGTTTTCAACGCCTTCAACGATCCGCTCTCGAAGGAACTGCTCGCAGCCCTCAAGGACGCCGAGCGCGATGCTGCGGTCCGCGTCATCATCCTCACCGGCGCCGGCAAGGCGTTCAGCAGCGGGCAGGACCTTGGTGATCTCAAGAAGAAGTACGTGCCCGGCCACGTGCCGCACCTCGGCGACGACCTGCGCCGCCGATATGACCCGATCATCAAGAAGATCGCGGAGATGGACAAGCCGATCATTGCGGCTGTCAACGGCGTCGCCGCCGGGGCCGGGTGCAGCCTGGCTCTCGCGTGCGACATGCGCCTCGCCTCGGAGGCGGCGACCTTCATCGAGGTCTTCATCAACGTCGGGTTGATCCCCGATTCCGCGAGCACCTTCTTCCTGCCCCGGCTCGTTGGGCTGGGGCGGGCGATGGAACTGTGCTGCACCGGCCGCAAGGTCGATGCGGAGGAGGCGCTGCGCATCGGCCTGGTGAACCAGGTCGCGCCGGCGGGCGAACTGCTGACCGCGGCGCAGACCCTCGCCGGCCGTCTCGCTTCCCTCCCCGGCCGGGGCCTTGCACTGACCAAGCAACTCCTGCGCAGGAGTTTCGAGCACTCCCTTGATGAGCAGCTCGTCGCCGAGGCCTTCGCGCAGGAAACCGCCGGAATGACCGCCGACCACTACGAGGGCGTGATCGCCTTCATCGAGAAGCGCAAGCCCGTCTTCACCGGCAAGTGAAGCGCGCTTGAATTGGTTAGCCGCGACGCGATGGGTTCGGAGCGGAGCGCGTCCGGGCAATTGCGCCAATCGCGCGGAGACCTCACCATGCACACCAGCACCGTCGGCATCCTCGGAGGCGGCACGATGGGCGCGGGAATCGCGCAGGTGGCGGCGATGCACGGCTGGATGGTCGAGTTGCGCGAGGTCGATGAGCCGACTGCCCGACGCGCCATCGAGGGCATTGCCCGCCGTCTCGATCAACTCGCCGAGAAGGGGCGCATCACCCCCGAGGAGCGCGACGACGCCGAGTCGCGCCTCTGCCTCGCCCGCTGCCCGGACTGCCTGAGCGACTGCGAACTGGTCATCGAAGCGATCGTCGAGCGCCTCGATGTCAAGGCCGCTGCGTTTCGGGAACTGCTCCCTTCGCTTCGGCCCGATGCGATCCTCGCCACGAACACCTCGTCGCTCTCGGTGACGAAACTCGGCGAGGCGGTGGGACAGCCGCAGCGCCTCGTCGGGATGCACTTCTTCAACCCCGCGCCGCTCATGAAACTCGTCGAAGTCATCGCGGGCGAGCAGAGCGATCCGGAGGCCGTCGATCGCGTGGCGCACATCGCGCAGCAGTGGGGCAAGGTCGTAGCCCGCGCCAGCGATTCGCCCGGCTTCATCGTGAACCACGTCGCCCGGCCTTATTACCTCGAAGCCTTCCGCATTCTCGAAGCGGGTCTGGCCGGCGTTGACGAGATCGACGCCGCGATGCGCGAGGTCGGCGGCTTCCGGATGGGCCCGCTTGAACTTGCCGACCTCATCGGCATGGACATCAACACGGCCGCGGCTCGCTCGGTGTGGGAGCAACTCGGCCGGCCCGCGCTGCTTGAGCCCAGCGCCCTGCAGGAGAGCCTCGTCGCCGCAGGGCATCTCGGGCGCAAGACCGGACGCGGCTGCTACGACTACTCGGCCCAGCCGCCCCTGCCCGCGATCGAGATCGAGCGCCGGCCACTGGAACTGAGCGCTGCCGCGCGCGATCTCGTCGCACAATTCGCGCAGCGCGGGGCCGCAAAACCCGGCAGCGACCTCCAGAACTACATCTTCGCGCGAATCGCGGTGTGCATCTTCGCCCAGGCGGCGATGGCGCTGCGCCGCGGCGTGGCGCAGCAGGCCGACATCGACACGGCGATGCGCTACGGCGTGAACTACCCGCGCGGCCCCTTCGAGTGGATGAAGGTCATCGGACCGGAACTGTGCGAAGAGTGGCTCGCGGCTCTGGCCGACACAACCGGCTGCGACCGCTACCGCCTCACGCCGCTGGCGGAAGTCGCCGGGTGACGGGGCAGAACCGGAGCATGGGCGTCTCGCCCGTGCGAGATGATGGGTTGACCGGAGTGCGCGGGTCGTCCTCGCCGGCGCGTCGGCCTGGTGGACGCACAGAGCCGTTGAACTCCTATGATGCCCGCGCGAAGTGATGGACGCCTTTGACGGCGGCGCGGCGGCCTGAGTCCCGGCCTTCCAGAGAAGCCCCACCCGATGAGCGACCTCCCCGGCCAGTTCGGCGCTGAATCCCGCGCTTCCCGCGGCGCCGGCGAGTCGGACGCGGCACTCATCGAGCAGGCCATGATGCGTGAGCGCATCATCAACGCGCGGCGAATCGCCGCTCTGCGCATGGGCGTTCTCGCGCTCTTCATCGCGTACGACGTGATCGCGGTGCGGATCGTCCATTCGGATGTGTGGACGGCGGTGCAGTGGGTCACGCTCGGGTACTTCCTGCTGGCGCTTCTCATTCTGCTGCACACGCGGCGGTCGGAGCGCGCGGCGCGGCGGTGGAGCGCCGCGATTCCCGTCGTGGACATGCCGATGGTCTTCGTCATCGCGATTCTCGACCAGGTCAACTACGACTCCGCCTATCTGGTGATGGTGTACGGCTACCAGGCGCTGGCCCTGTGCGTGCTCATCGCGCTTTCCATGCTCACCATGAGTCGGCGGCCGATCATGCTCGGGATGGCGATCGCGGTGTTTCTGAACGTCCTGCTCGGCGTGCTGATGAAGATTGACGGCGCGGTGATCGTGCTGACGCCGCTCTACCTCATTTCCGTCGGCGCAATCTGCGCGTATGCGCGCGACCGGCTCTTCCATCTCGCTCGCGACACGGGGGAGCAGCAGATGCGCCGCAACCGCCTTCGCCGCTTCTTCTCGCCGACGATCGCTATGGTGCTGGAGAACTCGGCCGACCCTTCGCGGGCGTCCACGCACGAGGTCACGGTGCTTTTCGCCGATCTTCGCGGGTTCACGGCTCTTTCCGGGCGCCTCACCGAGGGCGAGGTCGTCGAGATGCTCAACGAGTTTCAGACGCGCATGGCGGCGTGCGTCTTCGGGCATCGCGGCACGCTCGACAAGTTCATGGGCGACGGCCTGATGGCGTACTTCGGCGCGCCGCTCGAACAGCCCGATCACGCCGATCGCGCTCTCGCCTGCGCCTGCGCCATGCAGGAGGCCCTCGCGGCCATGAACGCGGACTTTGAACTCGCCCGCGCCAATCCGCTGGGCATGGGTATCGGTCTGCACACCGGCCGCGTCACGCTCGGCGCCATCGGCCCGCCGGACCGGCGCGACTACACCATCATCGGCGAAGTGGTGAACATCGCCTCGCGCATCGAAAGTGCGACGAAGGATCTCGAATCACCGGTCCTCGTTTCGCGGCGCACCGTCGAGCGCCTGAGCGATCCCGTTCGTGTCACGCTGGTCGCGGAAATCCCGCTGCGCGGCGTGCAGCATCCGCTGGGCCTTTATCGTCCGGCGCCGCCCCATGATCAGCCCTCGCTGCGATCGGACGCGACGTGCGCGGTCGATCGCGCGCAGGCGCCGCGGCTATGATCCGCCATGCGAAGAGTCGCCATCATTGACGCCGTGCGGACGCCGATCGGGCGGTACGGCGGGGCCCTGGCTCCGGTGCGCCCGGACGATCTTGCGGCGCTCGTCATTTCTGCCGTGATCGCGCGCACGACGGTCGATCCCGCGCTCATCGAAGAGGTGTACTTCGGCGACGCCAACCAGGCGGGCGAAGACAACCGCAACGTGGCCCGGATGGCGGCGCTGCTGGCCGGCCTGCCCGAGACCGTCGCGGGCTGCACCATCAACCGCCTCTGCTCCTCCGGTCTCGACGCGATCAACATTGCCGCGCGGATGATTGAGAGCGGGGCGGGCGAGGTGATGATCGCCGGGGGTGTCGAGTCGATGAGCCGGGCGCCGTTCGTGTTCGGCAAGCCGCAGACGGCGTGGGATCGCACGCCGCCTGAAGTCTTCGACACCACGATCGGTTGGCGCTTCACGAATCCGAAACTCGCGAAGATGTATCACCCGTATTCAATGGGCGAGACCGCCGAGAACGTCGCGCGCAAGTACGAGATCAGCCGCGCCGATCAGGACCGCTTCGCGCTGGCGAGCCAGCAGAAGTGGGCGGCGGCGCAGGCGGCGGGCAAGTGGGATGATGAGATCATCCCCGTCGAGATTCCGCAGCGCAAGGGGCCGCCGGTTGTCGTCAAGGTCGATGAACACCCGCGGCCGGAGACGACCCTCGAAGCGCTGGCCGGCCTGCGCCCCGCTTTTGCCAAGGATGAAAAGGGCACGGTGACGGCGGGGAACTCCTCGGGCATCAACGACGGAGCCGCGGCGCTGCTGCTCGTCGAAGCCCGGCGTGCCAAAGAACTCGGCCTCACGCCGCTGGCCTTCGTCGGCCCGAGCGCGAGCGCCGGCGTCGATCCCGCGTGCATGGGCGTCGGCCCGGTTCCGGCGACTGAAAAAGTGCTGCGTCGATACGGCAAGGGAGGAAGCAGTCTGGATATCATCGAACTGAACGAAGCGTTCGCGGCACAGAGCCTTGCCGTGCTGCGGCTGCTGGGCCTCGAAGGGGCCAACGTCAACCCCAACGGCGGCGCGATCGCCATGGGTCACCCCCTCGGCTGCAGCGGCGCCCGCCTCGTCACCACGCTCGTCCATGAGATGAAGCGGACGAAGGCGAAGGTCGGCCTCGCAACGCTCTGCGTCGGCGTCGGCCAGGGCGTCGCGACGATCGTTGAAGGGGCATGAGACGTACTGGTTTAGGCCCGGCCCGAGGGCTCGGCGAAGGGGAGCGCTTTACACCTTGCAAGCCGAAATCCGCGAACGGAGATGTTCTGTTGTCAAACGCACCCCACGATTCGCTCGAAGACTCGCTCATCGTGGGCGTAACCTACCCTAGTGCCTAGTGCCTAGTGCCTAGTGCCTAATGCCCAACGCCTAACGCCCAGTTCCTCTCCCCCAGGACCCACCATGTCAGGTAGCGCCAACATCGGAGTTCACGTCGATCACGATTCTCAGGAAGACCCGCAACTCCTCGCCGAGTTCCAGGCCAAGATCGATGCCGGCCAACTTCTCGAAGCCGATGACTGGATGCCCGCAGCCTACCGCAAGGGCATGCTCATGATGGCCGAGCACCACGCCAACAGCGAAATCATTGGCGCCCTGCCCGAGGGCGAGTGGATCACCCGCGCCCCCTCGCTTCGCCGCAAACTGGCGCTGACCGCCAAGGTGCAGGACGAAGTCGGCCACGGGCAGATGCTCTATCGGGTCTCGCAGGATCTCGGCAAGACGCGCGATGCCATGCTCCGCGACCTCATCACCGGCAGGACCAAGTACCACAACTGCTTCAACTACCCGGCGCCGACGTGGGGCGACATCGCCATGATCCAGTGGCTCATCGACGGCGCGGCGATCATGAACCAGAAGACCCTCGCCGACGGGGGCTACGGCCCCTACGTCCGCACCATGCGCCGCATCAACATGGAAGAAGCCTTCCACTTCAAGAGCGGCGAGGATATGGTCCTCACCCTCATGAGCGGCACGAAACACCAGAAGGAGATGGCCCAGGACGCCTTTGATCGCTGGTGGGGGCCGTCGCTCATGTTCTTCGGCCCGCCGGACAAGCCCAACGCGCACCAGTTGCCTCCCATGCGCTGGCGCATGAAGACCGTCACCAACGATGAACTCCGCCAGCGCTTCGTCGATCGCTTCGTCCCCGCGGCCCTCGACCTCGGCCTGAAGATTCACATCGTCGAGAAGGACGAGCGCGGCTTTGTCACCAGCCGACGCCCCGATGAGAAGATCGCCTTCAACCGGGCGACGGGCCACTGGGAGTTCTCCCAGCCAGACTGGGATGAGTTCTTCCGCGTGATCCGCGGCAACGGGCCGTGCAACGCCAAGCGCCTGGCGCTGCGGCGGATGTCCTATGAGCAGGGGCGGTGGGTGAGGCAGGCGATTCTCGCCGGATCGACGGCTCTGCCGCCGGCCGCGTAAGTTCCGGGAGCGAGCGATGTCCAAACTCCGCGAAGAAGTCGAACCGGTCTGCGGCGAACTCGAGACGCCGCCCGAGGGCGATCTCGCCGGCTACGTCATCTTCACCCAACTGAAGGCGGGACAGCCCTTCCTCTACGCCGGCTACCTCGACGCGGCGGATGACGATATGGCCCTGATCTTCGCCCGCGAGCACTACGGCCAGGACCAGGAGTGCATCGCGATCTGGGCGATCCCCGTCGAGATGGTCTCGGGCACCGATTCGGTTCATCCCGCCAGCCACGATGTCGGCGGCGTGCAGACTTATCAGATCTTCGTGCAGCCGCGGCGCGGGGCGGGGCACATTTCCGCCGAGACGGTGCAGGCTCGCTCGCCTGCCGAGGCCATCGAGAAGGCGAAGGAGATTCACCACGACCCGAGGAAGTACTACACCCTCTGGGTCGTGCCGCAGCGCCTCATCGCCTCCACGAGCAAGGGCGATCTCATCTGGCGCTTCAGCGACCAGTCCTACCGCCTGGCGCGGGGCTACAGCAAGGAAGTGCGCGAGAAGTGGACGAAGTTCCGCGATGAAAGCGCCTTGCGCGAGTACGAGAGAGACGATCTGAAGGAGTCTTTCTGAACCCATGTTCAAGCCCACGTTCAATAAGCGTGGGCTTGGGTTTGCGAATCAAAACCATGGTCGATCTGCCCGAACATCTCAGGAAGCCCTTCGTCAACCTCCTCCTCGCGGCGGCGGATGACAAACTCTTCCTCGGCCACCGCAACAGCGAGTGGACGGGGCTCGGGCCGATCCTTGAGGAAGACATCGCCTTCTCCTCACTCGCGCAGGACGAGATGGCGCACGCAACGGCGCTCTTCGAAGTCGCCAGCTCCCTCGACGGCCGCAGCGCTGATCAACTGGCCTTCGGCCGCCGTCCGGAGGAGTACCGCTGCGCCGCGATCGTCGAGGTGCCCGACGAGTTCGACTGGGCGACGGCGATGGGGCGGCGCCTCTTCTGCAATCACTTCGACGTGCTCCGCCTGGCGCGCTTCGCGCAGTCGGCGTACAAGCCGCTAGCCGACCTCGCCCGCCGCCTCGCCGCCGAACAGCAGGTGCATCTGCGGCACGTGAACGACTGGATCGTGCGCCTCGGCACGGGGACGCCCGAATCCCACCGCCGCATCCAGCAGGCCATCGAGGCGCTGGCGCGCATCGCGCCTTCCCTCTTCGAGCCTGTCGAGCAGCAGGATGATCTCGTCGCCGCCGGCCTGTATCCCGGAAGCGATGGGCAGATGTACGACGCCTGGCGCGGCGCGGTCGAACACCTGCTCGGCCGGGCGCAGGTTACGGCGCGTCTCGAGCCTCCCGATCCCGGGGACCGCGGCGGACGGCGCGGCACGCACACCGTCCATCTCGCCCCGATGCTCGATGAGATGTGCGAGGTTTTCCGCCTCGAGCCCGACGCCGCGTGGTAACTTGCATGATTGACCGCCAGTCCATCCTGGATGTCCTGCGCACCATCCCCGACCCGGAGATGCCTATCAGCATCGTCGATCTCGGACTGATCGAATCCGTCGAGGTGGCGGCCGCGGGCGATTCAAGCGTCGTGCGCATCGTGGCGCTGCCGACCTTCGTCGGCTGCCCGGCGCTGGAGATGATCCGCCGCGACATCGAACATCGCCTCGGCGCGATGCCCGGCATCGGAGCGGTCGAAGTGCAGTGGGTGCACGATCCGCCGTGGTCCGTCGATCGCATCAGCGCCGCGGGGCGCGAATCGCTGCGGGTTCACGGCGTGACGGTTCCGGACCGGGGCGGTCCGCCTGCCGCTTTCGGATCGGCGAACGTGGGGCTGACCATCGGCGGCGCGGTGCCCTGCCCCTTCTGCGGCTCAATGAGGACACGGCAGGAAAGCCCCTTCGGCCCGACGCGCTGCCGCATGATCTACTACTGCGACGCCTGCCGCAACTCCTTCGAGCATCTCAAGCGCGTGTGAG
>JBDIVQ010000133.1:0-9297 GCA_039794345.1 Phycisphaerae bacterium
CCACCACCGCAGGAGCGGCGATCTTCGCCACGCCGGCGCTTGCCTCTCTCCTCTCACCCCGCGCCTCGCGGCCTTTCAGCCGCGACACCACCCTGCGCGTCCTCTCCATCGGCGTCATCGGGACCATTGGCGGGCATGACCGCAAGACCATCGCCGCCCATCCCCTCGCCGAGATCGTCGGCCTGTGCGATGTCGATTCCAACGCCCTCGCCCAGGCCGCGGCCGATCACCCCGGCGCCTTCACCTGCGCTGACTACCGCGAAGCCTTCGACAAGCACGGCGACAAGTTCGACGCCGTCATCGTCGCCACCCCCGATCACTCGCACTGCGCCATCATGACGCTGGCGCTGTCGCGCGGCAAGCACGTCTACGGCCAGAAGCCGCTCGTGCAGCAACTAGAAGAACTCGAGTTCCTCACTCAGGCCGTCCGCGCCCGGCCCGATCTCATCACGCAGACAGGCGCGCAGCGCATCGAGTCGCCCGCACGCCGCGCCGCGGTGGACATTCTGCGCAGCGGCGGCCTCGGCCGCGTCATCGAAGTCCACATCGCCTTCGGCGGCGGCGCCCTCGCCGGCGGACACTACTTCGCCGACGGCACACTCGGCGAGCCGTGCGACCCGCCATCCGGCTTCGACTACGACCTCTGGCTCAACGGGGCCGAGTACGAGCCCTGCCGGCCCAGCATGGTCCAGCGCCAGTGGCGCAGTTGGTGGAAGTACGGCGGCGGGCAGATCGCCGACTGGGTCGTCCATCTCACCGATGTGCTCTTCTACGCCTTCCCCGAACTGCAAAGCCCGATGCAGGTCTGCTCGCGCACGCCTTCGCGCGACCTGACTCACTTCCACGCCGACCGCGTCCTTTCGACGCTGACCTATCCCGTGAGCGGCGACAAGTTCGCCAACAGCACGTGCAACTTCTACTTCTACGACACCGGTCTCAAGCCCGACCGCGCCCAACTCGGCCTCGGCGAAGGGCAGTGGCCCGACGGCATCCTCACCATCGTCGTCTGCGAGGGCGGCACGCTCGTCCTCGCCCCCAGCGGGCCGATCGAAGTCTGGCGCGAAAGTCAGAAGACCGACGGCTTGGCGTGGCCGGGCCTGCCGACGTACGAGTCTTTCAACCACTGGCACGCGTGGGTGGACAAGGCGCTGGGCAAGGACACGCCGCACCGCTGGGCGCCCTTCGAAGCGGGCCTGCGCTGCACCGAGCCGGGCCTGCTGGCCGTCAAGGCCGCGAAGTACCCCGGCCAGGTGCTCAACTGGGACCGCGCCAAACTGGCCTTCACGAATCACGCCGAGGCGACGCGGACGATCGTCCGCCGCACGTATCGAAAGGACTTTGAACCGGTGCGGGTGGGGTAGGGTGCAGGCGGCAGCGGCTTTCGAGCCTGCACCCGCCCGGCGCACTCCACCGGTGCAAGGCAGACCCTACGATCGTCCGCCATGCTGCTGACGATCACGACAACCCGCCTGCCCGACGGCTCGCCGGCGACGGACCTGGGCTTTCTTCTGCACAAGAATCCCGCGCGCGTGCAGACCTTTGAGCAGTCCTTCGGCCATGCGCACGTGTTCTATCCGCAGGCGACTGAAGAGCACTGCACAGCGGCGGTGCTGCTCGATGTTGATCCGGTCGCGCTGGTGCGCGGGCGGTCTGGTTCGAGCGGCGGACCGCGCGGGCTGGACCAGTATGTCAACGACCGACCTTATGTCGCGTCATCGTTTCTGAGCGTGGCGATGAACACGCTCTTCGCCACCGCGATGAACGGGCGCTGCAAGGAGCGGCCTCATCTCGTGGATGTGCCGCTCGCTCTGACGGCGCGGCTGCCGGCGGTACCGTGTCGCGGGGGCGAGGGCCTGCTCCGCGCTCTCTTCGAGCCGCTTGGCTATGAAGTGGACGTCACCGCTCATGCTCTCGATGAGAACTTCCCCGACTGGGGGGAGAGTCGCGTGCTGAGTGTTGAACTCCGCCACACGCTCCCACTTCGCGCTCTGCTCGCGCACCTCTACGTGCTGGTCCCCGTGCTCGACAACGACAAACACTACTGGGTCGGCGAGGATGAGATCGACAAACTGATGGCCCGGGGCAAGGACTGGCTGCGCGAGCACCCCGAACGTGAACTCATCACGACGCGCTACCTCAAGTATCAGGGAAGACTCACGCGCGATGCGCTGGCGCGCCTGACGGAGGGTGAGGATGATCTCGACCCCGACGCCGCCGCGGCGGATCATGCGGCGGAAGAGGAAGCCATTGAGCGGCCCCTGAGCCTCAACCAGCAGCGCCTCGGCTCGGTCGTCAGCGCGCTCAAGGGGGCTGGCGCGGAGACGGTGCTCGACCTCGGCTGCGGGGAAGGGAATCTCCTTCGTGCGCTTCTCAAAGAGAGTCAGTTCACGCGCATCGCCGGCGTGGATGTCTCCATGACGGCGCTTCAGCGCGCCCGGGAGAAGTTGAAATTCGAACGACTCTCGGAGCGCCAACAGTCGCGCATCGAGTTGTGGCACGGATCGGTGATCTATCGCGATGATCGTCTGGCGGGCTTCGATGCCGCGGCGGTGGTCGAAGTGATCGAGCATCTCGATCCGCCGCGGCTGCGAGCCTTCGAGCGGGTTATCTTCGAGTTCGCCCGCCCGCGGACGGTCATCATCACGACGCCCAACCGCGAGTACAACGTGCGCTGGGAATCCCTGGCGGCGGGGACGCTGCGCCACCGCGACCACCGCTTCGAGTGGACGCGTGATGAGTTCCGAGGGTGGGCCGACCGCGTGGCGCGGGAGCACGGCTACGCGGTCCGCTTCCTTCCGATCGGCCCGGACGATGCCGAAGTCGGCCCGCCGACCCAGATGGGGGTGTTCGAGCGTGAATGAGTACGCCCAGGTGAACATCCCCGTTGTCTTGCGCCATCGCGGTGCGCTGCTGGACTCGCGTGCGCTCGATACGGGTGAAGTGGTGCCGGCAGGAACGATCCTTGACGCGGGCGCTGGCCGCGCATTGGACGCCTGTGCATCATTGCGAGCAGATGGCGCGTTGCCCGCAAGCGAGCAACTCGCGATCCTCTATTGCGCGGTGGTCGGCTCGCGTGCGCACGGATTGGCCGTGGATGATTCGGATGTGGACCTGCGCGGCTTCTTCGTCGCGGGAGATTCAATTGAGTATTCACTTCGCGGCGCGCCGGCACAACTGGTGCATGATGCGGATCAGCTGTGCTTCTGGGAGATCGGGAAGTTCCTGCGCCTCGCGCTGAAGGCCAATCCGACGGTGCTCGAGGCGCTGTACAGCCCCATCGTTCAGATCGTCGCGCCCGCGGTTGTGGATGATCTGGAACGCTTTCGCCGGGCCGGGACTTTTCTTTCCCGGCGAGCCCATCAGACCTTCAAGGGATATGCCGAGTCGCAGTTCCAGAAGATGTCCCGGTCGCTTGGACAGGGGCGCACAGTGAAGTGGCAGCATGCGATGCATCTCATCCGCCTCCTGCGAGTGGGCGTTCATCTCCTGGAGACCGGCTCGATCAATCTCGTCGTCCCAGACGAAGATCGCGAGGAGTTGCTGGCCATCAAGCGCGGCGAACGCGACTGGCAGGCAGTCATGGGTCTTCGCGACTCGCTCGTGCGTCGTTTTGATGACGCCGCAACCGGATCGCCCCTGCCTGAGCATCCTGACGAATCGAAAGTGAACCGCTGGCTGATCTCCATTCGACGGCGCGTATCGGAGGGATTGTCATGATCGATGCACACCGCGCGGTTCTGGAGACGGTCGTCGCCGATCATCCCAATGCGCTGCTCTTCGTCACCGTGAGCGGCGCGCATCTCTACGGATTCGCCTCGGCGGATTCTGACTTCGATCTGCGGGGCGTGCATCTCATCGCCGCCCCGGACCTCCTGGGACTGGGCAGAGGGCGCGAGACGGTGACGCATTCGGGCGTGCGCAAGGGACGAGAGATCGACCTGGTCACGCACGATGCTCGCAAGTTCTTCCGGCTGATGCTCAAGCACAACGGCTATGTGCTCGAACAGCTCTTCTCGCCGCTGATCGTGAAGTCCACGCCGGAGCACGGCGAACTCAAGACCCTTGGCGTCGGATGCATCACGCGGAATCATGTCCGGCACTATCTCGGTTTTGCGCGCAATCAATGGGAGTTGTTTCGCAAGGAATGTCCACCACGGGTCAAGCCGCTGCTCTATGTCTATCGAGTCATCTGCACGGGGCTGCATCTCATGCGGACGGGCGAAGTCGAAGCGAACCTGCTCCGTCTGAATGAAGAGTTCCGGTTGCCTCAGGTGGCCGATCTCATCGCCGCCAAGTCCGCTGGGGCGGAGCAGCAGCGCCTCGATGATGCAGCGCTTGGCTTTCATGAGCGCGAGTATGAGCGGCTGATGGCCGAGCTTGAGGCCGCCGGCGCCGCGTCCACATTGCCTCAAGAGCCGACGGCACGCGCGGGGCTTGATGTACTGCTCATCCGGCTGAGAAGAAGGACGATCCGGGAGGGCTGCACGTGACCATCGCCCTGCCCGAACTTTCGCTCGTGGTCCTCGTCGGCGTCACCGGATCGGGGAAGTCTTCGTTTGCGCGCCGGCATTTCAAGGCGACCGAGGTCCTTTCATCCGATTACTGTCGCGGCCTCGTCTCCGATGATGAGAACAACCAGTCGGCGACGGGCGACGCCTTCGACGTGCTGGCCTACATCGCCGGCAAGCGGCTCAAGAACGGTCTACTGACCGTCATCGACGCCACGAATCTGCGGCCGGAGGATCGGCGCAAATACGTCGATCTCGCGCGCGAGCACCATTGCCTGCCGGTGGCGATCGTGCTCAACTTGCCCGAATCGGTCTGTCATGAACGCAACAGCACGCGGCCGGACCGCGACTTCGGGCCGCACGTCATCCGCAACCAGCGTCTCGCGCTGCGGCGTTACCTGCGCGGCCTGCGGCGCGAGGGGTTCCGCCACGTCTGGACGCTCGAATCGGTCGAAGAGGTCGATGCCGCGATTGTCAAGCGTGTTCCTCTGTGGAACAACAAGTCGCACGAGCGCGGCCCCTTCGACATCATTGGCGACGTTCACGGCTGCTTTGATGAACTCGTTGCGTTGCTCGAATCGCTCGGCTATACGATCGAGCGTGAAGCGCAGCGTCCGGCGGGCGACTGGAGCGTCACACCGCCCACGACGTCGGAGGGGGCAGCCCGCAAGGCCGTCTTCGTCGGGGATCTAGTCGATCGCGGGCCGAACTCGCCGGCGGTCCTGCGCCTCGTCATGCGCATGGTTGCGGAGGGCAAGGCGCATTGCGTGCCGGGCAATCACGACATCAAACTGCTCCGCAAACTCGACGGCCGCAACGTGCAGATCACCCACGGTCTGGCTGAGACGCTCGAGCAACTCGACCGCGAATCGCCCGAGTTCATCGAGCAGGTGCGCGCGTTCATCGACTCGCTCGTGAGCCACTACGTGTTCGACGGCGGTCGTCTCGTTGTGGCGCACGCGGGCCTCAAGGCCGAGATGCAGGGGCGCGGCTCGGGGCGGGTGCGCGAGTTCTGCCTCTATGGCGAGACGACGGGTGAGACGGACGAGTTCGGCCTGCCGGTGCGGTACAACTGGGCGGCGGAGTATCGCGGCCGGGCGATGGTGGTCTACGGCCACACGCCGGTGCCCCAGGCCGACTGGCTCAACAACACCATCTGCATAGACACCGGCTGCGTCTTCGGCGGCTCGCTGACGGCGCTGCGCTATCCCGAGCGCGAACTGATCTCCGTCCCGGCCCGTGCGCGTTACGCCGTCCCGGCGCGGCCGCTTGCGCCGGAGGGGGCGGGCGAGCGAGCGGACCTGAGCGCGCAGCAGCAGCATGACACCGCCCTGAATCTCGCCGACGTCGCGGGCAAGCGCATCATCGAGACGCGATTGCATCGCAGCATCACGTTGCGCGAGGAGAATGCGACGGCAGCGCTCGAAGTGATGAGCCGCTTCGCCGCCGACCCGCGCTGGCTCATCTACCTGCCCCCCACGATGTCGCCGAGCGAGACGAGCGAGCGCGAAGGCTTCCTGGAGCATCCCGCAGAAGCGTTCGAGCACTTCCGCACGCGTGGGGTAGACCGTGTGGTCATTGAAGAGAAGCACATGGGCTCGCGCGCCGTCGTCATCATCTGCCGCGATGCCGATGCAGCGCGGCGCTGCTTCGGCGTCAATGGGTCACACGACGCCGGCGAGGAGATCGGCATCTGTTACACCCGCACCGGTCGCCGCTTCTTCGACGATGCCTCGCTGGAGCGAGCGCTGCTCGACCGTGTGCAGGGCGCGGTCTCGGCTGCGGGGCTCTGGGAGGAACTCGACACCTCGTGGGTCTGTCTCGACTGCGAACTCATGCCATGGTCCGCCAAGGCGCAGGCGCTGCTGCGCGAGCAGTATGCGGCCGTCGGATCGGCCGCGCAGGTGGCGCTGGCGGAGGTGACAGCGGTGCTTGATGACGCGGTGATCGCCTACGGCGAAGCGATCGCCGATCTGCGATCCCGCTTCGTCGCCCGCCGCGAGATGGCCGACCGCTTCGTCGCCGCATATCGGCACTACTGCTGGCCGGTGGCCGGTCTCGACGACCTCAAACTCGCCCCCTTCCACCTGCTCGCCAGCGAACGCGCGGTTCACGCGAACCGAACGCACGAGTGGCACATGGAGACGCTCGCGCGCGTCGCCGCCGCCGATCCGGCACTTCTCCTGGCAACCCCCTGGCGCATCATCGATCTCAACGAAGAGACTGACACCAGCAGCGCGATCGAGTGGTGGATCGATCTCACTTCGCGCGGCGGCGAGGGCATGGTCGTCAAGCCGCTCGACTTTGTCGCCCGCGGCATGAAGGGACTCATTCAGCCCGCCGTCAAGTGCCGCGGACCGGAGTACCTGCGCATCATCTACGGGCCTGAGTACATACTGCCGGAAAACCTCGCCCGGCTGCGCAAGCGAGGCTTGCAGCGCAAGCGTTCACTCGCGCTGGCCGAATTCGCCCTCGGCATCGAGGCTCTGGAGCGTTTCGTACGCCGCGAGCCGTTGCGGCGGGTGCATGAGTGCGTCTTCGCCGTGCTGGCGATGGAGAGTGAGCCGGTCGATCCTCGGCTGTAGCGAGGGGCGGGTGTGGCGGGCCGGGGCGATGGGGAGACGAGCGAGCGCCTGCGCAGGGCGGCGCCAGCCTCATGGCCATCTCACCCGGAGCGGCGAATGTGAATGCATCAATGCCCGCCAGCGCGCTCGGCGCGCGTGCCGCGGGGTTCGTTTCATCCCGGCCGGGAAGGCTCGTGATCCACGCAGAAAGACACGCTCCGGGCCGCGTCAAGCGGCTGCGCCGATCCGCCCGGCTGCGAACTCGCGCACGGCTGCGCCTCGCACAGCCTCAATCCGCCGCGCCTCGCGCAGCCTCAAGCCGCTGCGCCTCGCGCAGCCTCAAGCCGCCGCGCCCGGCCGTGATTCGCGCACTGCGCCCTTGCCGAGATGCTCCTCAGCGCATCCCGCCGTTGCGGATGTATTCGAGCGCGAGGTCCCGGTCGGTGAGGGTGATGATGCCGTTCTGATCCCAGTCGGCGGCGGGGTTGAAGCCCGGCTGGCCGATCTGCTTGCCGATCTGGCGCTGGAAGAGCACGCCGTCCTGCTGCGTGATGTTCAGGTCGCCGTTGAGGTCGCCGAGGTTGACTTCGCCGATCTCCCAGCCGGCCTTCACGCTCCGGTTGTTCGCCCGGTCGTGCAGGAAGACGGTCACGCCGACCTCTTCCATGTTGTGGATCCACGGGTTGCTGGAGAGGTCATAGTTGCGGATGAGGGTGAACTGCTCTCCCGCCTGCATCGCCGGCAGGGCTTCGTAGAACACCTGCTGCACGTGGTTGTTGTAGTGGGTGAGGCCGTTGCTGCACTGCACGTACCAGTTCGACTCGTGGATGTGGACGCGCAGTTCATAGTTGGAGAGGTTCTGGTCCGCCTGGAACTTGATGCCCACGCCGACGACGGAGTTGGGCTTGAGTTTCCACCGCGCGATGACCTGGCCCGACTTGGGCAGGGACTGCGAGGAGCGGACCGCGTTGTCGATCGTGCCGTCCGAGGGGGTGCCGACGTAGAAGTACGTTCCCTGGAAGAGGAAGGAGGGAATGGCGTTCACTCCGACCTCGCCCTGCCGGCGCGTCGCGTCGCTGTGCGTGTAGCGGTCGGCGATGCTCCAGGTGAGCAGCGAGACGGCGTCGCCCCAGCGATCCTGCATGCGCTCCATGGCGTAGAACCCGCCGTAGCACGGCCCGCACCACTCGGCGGTGAACTCCTCGACGATGACCGTCGAGCGCGTTACTCCCTGCGCCGCGCCGAGCGCGCCGCCCGCTACCGCCAGCGCCGCAGCGCCGCCCGCCAGTGAACCCCCAAATCGTGCCGACATGTTCCGTTTCTCCTTCGAAGTTGAGTCAGACACCCCGGAACGGATCCCCGCCGCCGACCCACGTCCCCACGACGCGGCGGACCGCCCGAAACCTCTCCTGCCCGGCCCTCCTCCGCCCGAGGCCCGTCAGATCGGATCGTCCTTGGGAGGAGTGAGCGTGTAACGCTCGATGAACTCTTTCTTGCCGATCGAATTGACCGCCGCATCCGGCGTAAGAATGTTGAGTGTCTCGCCCTTGTGAATGAAGGGCACCCACCAGCCTGCGAGTTCCGCTTCCGGATTGAGGCCCGACGTGTTGCTCCCGTCCACGTACCCCAGCCCCCACGTCATGTCCGAGGCGAGGAAGTGGCGGTTCTGGTGCACGTCGGCCCGGCGGTCCTGGCTCGCCCAGTTCGACAGACCATAGTCGATCGGATACCCGCACTTGCGCTGGCTCAGGTCCTCGCGCGGAATACGGTTGCTCGGGCAGCGGAAGAACGTCGTGATCTTCGCCGTCGCGATGCGACTGGGCGATTCGGGATCGTCAAACTGCGCCGGCAGGCCGTCGTAGTCGAAAGGATCCTTCACCGGAATGCCGAGATACGGCACCACCATCGACGCATACCCCGACTGCCAGTAGAGCGGGCAGATGTCCGGCGGCCAGGGAACCTGCCATTCCGACGGCAGGTGCGCGTTGGACGGATCGACCAGCGGCAGCGCCCGCGGGTACATGTCGCGATTCTCGTTCGCGTACAGTTCCATCGCCGATCCCACCTGGCGGAGGTTGTTGCGGCAGGTCGAATTGCGGCTCGCCTCCCGCGCCCGCGAGAGCGCGGGCAGCAGCAGGCCCAGCAGCAGCGCGATGATCGAGATCACCACGAGCAGTTCGACCAGGGTGAAGGCCCGTCGTGCTTCAGTGCGGCTCGGTGCAGGC
>JBDIVQ010000134.1:0-9288 GCA_039794345.1 Phycisphaerae bacterium
CCTGCGCCGTCTCGCCCGGCGACGTCCTGCGCCGTCTCGCCCGGCGACGCCAGAGAACTCGACTGCACCCCAGCGGCAGGGACGTACTCGCCGCACCCGCCTCGACCTACCATCGTGGCGCCATGTCTTCGATCCCCTCCGCTGCTTCGACCGCTTCCGATCGCCACACCTCGCGCCTCGACGGGTTGATCGAGAGCCTGCGCTCCATCAGTCTCAGTGATGATCCGACGGAGATCGGCCGCCAGGCCGGGCGGGGCATCCGCCACTTCGTCCCCTTCGACGCCCTCGTTTCGGTTTCGGTGCGTGACCTGCCCGAGGGGCGCTACAAGGTGACGCGCCGCATGATCGGCAATCGTCCGGTGCGCGAACTGGTCAACCCCTGGAGAGACTGGGCGCTGCTCGAAACGCATCAGGGAGGCGTGATCGGGGAAGTCATCGGCGACCATCGCCCGCGCGTCTTCCCGAACCTCTACCTGCGCAACGACCCCGCCCTCGGCGATGACTTCGGCGAGTTCGGCTCCTGTCTCGCCACGCCGCTCTTCGACGGCGGCAAGGCGCTCAACTGGAATCTCGTCTTCCGCCGCGCGCCGGATGGCTTTGCGCCCGGCGAGGTTGAACTCATGGTCCTCGTGAGCAACCTGCTCGGCCAGGCGACGCGCAACATGGTCACCGCGCGGAAGATCGAGGAACTCAACGCCCGCATCACCGCCCAACTGCACGAGGTCGGGGAACTTCAGCGCTCGCTCCTGCCGCGCCGCCTGCCCGATTTTCCGCAGGTCGAGATGGTGGCGCACTACCGGCCCTGCGAGCAGGCGGGGGGCGATTACTACGACTTCGCGCAGATGACGCCCGAGCAGTGCGCCGCCGCCGGCGGCAGCGGCTGCTGGGGCGCGATCGTCGCCGACGTCGCCGGCCACGGCGCCCGCGCCGCCGTGATCATGGCCATGATGCAGTCCATCGTTCACGCCTACCCCATCACACCGCGCCTCCAGCCTGACAGCGTGCTCGAGCATCTCAACGAGCAGCTGCTCGCCAAGGGGATCGATCGCAGTTTCGTCACGGCCCTGTGCCTGAGTTACGACCCGGCCGCGCGGACGCTGCGCCTCGCCTCGGCCGGCCATTACCCGCCGCGCCTCAAAAAGCCGGGGCCGGAGTCGCCCGTCACGGCGCTGGAGATCGAATCGAGCTTGCCGCTGGGGATCGAGCACGGCGTGAAGTACGAAGTGAGCACGGCGCAACTGGACGTGGGCGACACGCTGGTGCTCTATACCGACGGCGTGATCGAGTCGTTCAACGCGAAACGCGAGATGTTCGGCCTGGGTCGCCTCGACGCCGCGCTGCACCACTGCTCAGGCGAGCCGGGCTGCGTCGTCGAGTCGGTGACGACGGCCCTGCGCGAGCATGAATCAGGCCTGCCCCCCGCCGACGACCAGACGCTGCTGGTGATGAAGGTGCGCGGGTAGGGGGCGTAAAAGCGCCGGACCTGTCGGCCGCTACCCGCCGAGGGCGGGCATGATCGCGCTGACGTTTTCGGCGATGCGCTTGCCGGTCGGGTCGATGAGCCAGAGCCAGTCGTTGAAGAGGAACTCGAGGCGGATGGCGAGCAGGGCGATGCGTCCCATGACGGTGTAGCCGAACGCGGCGCCGAAGGTGATCATCAGGAATCCGATGCCGAGCCTTGCTGTTTTGCCCACGAGTCCCTTGTGTTCGAAGGAGAAGAAGAAGTAGACGAGGCAGCACAGGACGCCGATGATCAGCAGGGCGTTGTTGAAGGACTTCCAGAAGTCAAATCCGTCAATCTGGTCGTACTCGACGAGGCTGAGAACGGAGTTGCGGATCTGGCTGAGGAAGTCGGCGTGGATGAAGCCCACGAGGCGGATGCCTGCCGTCGTGCCGATGATGAACGCGAGCGGCCAGCGGGCGATCCACGCTCCCCTGGGCGAAAGTCGCCACAGGAGCATGATCGCGAGGACAAGGGGAATGAGATACGTAAACCAGAACTCTTCGTGCTCGCGCGAGAGTCCCGGCATCGCCCAGGTCTGAATCGCGGGCGGGTAGAGTTTGGCGATGAGATTGGGCACGAGCACGGTCCAGAAGCCCACGACCATCCAGTAGGCGGCAGAGACGCCCACGACGACCGACTCGGCGAGTTTGTAGAACGGGTTGTCCTTGTAGAGAAAGGAGAAGATCGAGAGAGTGAAGAAGGCGGCGACCCAGACGCCGATCGTGCGAGACAGGCTCCACTGCCCCTGCCCGGTGAGCGCATCCCACGCGCTGGCCGGAGCGGCTCGCCCGTCGGTGATCGAGACGTAGTCACTTCCCATCCCCACTGTGACGGCGCGGTAGATGAGCCACACGCCGGCCAGAGCCAGCACCACGATCCAGATCTTTGTCTCGCGTTTCATCAGCGGCGCTCCCGCGACTTTTCGATGAAGAAGATGATGTTGCCCGCGATGATCAGCGCGATCATGAGCAGGTGGGCGATCAACTGCGGCCCCATGCGGCGGATGCCCTCTAGGTACTTCGGATCCGGGTCCGTGCCGCCGTACTTCTCGATTACGAGTTTCTCGTACTCAGCCGCACCCTTGATGGCGCCGAGCAGACCCGGCAACTGCTCGGGAATGTAGGGATACAGCAGCGGCGCCTGCACGCCCGTGCAGCCCGCGACGAGGCGGATCTTTTCGGGATACGGCGTCGCGGCGTATTGCACCCACTCCTTGGTCCCCGCGTACCCCGCGCTCACGTTGATAACCAGTTTAAAGTCCTGAACGCTGTTGATCCCCTTCATCATCGGGATCTCGTTGATGTTGGTGCCGCGGTCGTCGGTCGTGTACAGGCCTCGGAGATCGGTTACGATGACCTTGATGACCCCCTCGTTGCCCGACTTGAAGCCGAGGTTGACGTAGTCCTGCCCGTAGATCAGCGTCGGGAAGTCGGCGCGGATCACCTTGTTGATGGCGTCATCCACCATCTGAGGCCCGACGGGCCAGAGGGCCATGAAGTACATCTTCAGTTTCTTCTCGCAGCAGTGCCGGGTGAAGGCGGTGGCCATCGGCCCGAGTTCGCCCTCGCTCGCCGGGTCGAAGTCGAAGGCAAGCAGGACGGGATCGCCCTCCTCGAGCTTGTCGATTTCGTCGAAGACCGCCTGGGCCAGTCCCGTCGCCTCCTCCGGGAATTGCAACTCGAGGAGGATCGGCGTCGCCACGGCCAGGGCCATGAGCAGAAAGATCCAGCGGCGATCGAGGGTCTTGAAGAACTCGTACATGACTTACTCCTCCGCCGAGCCGAGATACGAACGGTCTACGCCCAGCAGCACCTTGAGTGAGGTCGAGGCGATTCCCAGCGCGATGCCGATCATGATGGCGCGGCTTCCCGCGGTGTTGAAGACCTGCATGATCAGGACGGTGAGCTTCTCGATGCGCAGTCCGGAGACGGCGTCGGGGAGCCAGGCCGTCAGCCAGACGCCGGCGAAGGTGCGCCCAAGCAGGATGATGAACGCGGTTCCGAGCAGGAGCGTCGCCTCGAGGTTCTTGGCGCGAAAGGCGCGGAAAGCGGCGCTGGCGACGTAGAAGGCGAGCATGGCAAACATCGTCGCTGTCAGGGGCTTGAACGCATACTCGTAGAGCCACCAGAAGGGCGTGCCCTGCGCGCGATACTCGCCCGACCACGGGTACTTCACGTCATGCGCGGCGACGAAGAGTTCGCCGACGCCCTTGCGCCACGCCACCTGCGCGCGCATTTCACTGAGCAGTCGGTCGCGCTGCGCGGCGTTGAGCGGGCCTTCGCGGAGCAGGCGGACGGCGATCTCGCGGTCGCGCTCGCCCACTGTCGGGTTCTTTTCGACGAAGGTCCAGAAGGCGTCCTCCTGACGCGAGGTGAAGTCGCCGGCGCCCTTCATCGCCGCGACGAACGCCACCAGGTCTTCAAATTCACCTTCGGTGAAGCGATTGATGATCCCCACATGCGCCTCCGTAAGCGGGACATCGGGGCCCGGAGGCTTCTTCAGCTTGATGTCCGTGATCCCGGCCTGGAGTTCCGCGAACATCTCGCAGTTGGTCTTGTCCTGTTCCTGCCCTTTACCCGCTTCTTCGAGGGTGGTCCGAAGGAGCGAGGCTGTCCACGACCCGTCGAGTGTCTTGTGGAACGCGGTCTCCTGTTCGGCGGTGATCGGGCCGAGGCCGCGCAACTCGTCGAGCAGGGCGGCTCGATGCGCGGAATCGAGCGGCCTTGCAAGGGGGAACATCTGCCAGTTCCGCCCGAGAGCCTCGCGCTGGGCGGCTGTCATTGGGCCGGTGATCTCCAGTCGTCCCCTCTGACTGTCGAGGTTCGCGGCGCCGGCCAGATCATCAGGAAGGCGCAGCGTCGGCGGCAAGCCGGGAATGTCGACCGAAGTGACGCGCTGGCTGCGCTCGTAGATCGAGTTCACAGTCGCCGTCCACTGCGAGTCCCCACTGATTTTCAGGAGGGCGTCGCGATCTTCCGCGGACATGCGGCCTCTGAAACTGAGCGAGCGATGGTCGGCGTAGTAACTGGCGCGCCCGCCGAGCGAGGACTCGCGGCTCTTGGTGTAGAGTCGCTCAACCGCGCAGCGCCACTCGAGAGTTTCTTTGTAACTGAGCAGGTCGTTGCGCTGGTTGGGCCGCATCCAGCCGCGAAAGGAGATCGTCCCGGCCAGCGGATCGTGGCTGAACTGAACGCGCACGGAGGCGGGCAGCCAGCGATGGTCCTGTCGCTGCGGGAGGCGGCCTTCGACCGTGGCAACAAGACCGTCTGGAAGTGAGGCGGGGGCGAGTTCGGCAAAGGTCTCGCCGTAGAACTCCTGGTTGACGGCGGGCGGTGCGCCCCACTTCGTCAGGCCGACGAAGAGCATCAGGATGAAGGCGAGAAGGGTGATGACGGAGTAGCCCCAGCCCGGTTTGCGATCCGAGGCTTTCTGAAGGTGGACGCGCAAGAGGTTTCCGCCGCCGAGGATGAAGGCGACGGAGGCCAGCACGTCAAACCAAATCGCCGCCACTTCGCCCCAACTCTCGGTGGCAGGGATGAAGTAAGCGACGATGAGAACGAATCCGCCAATCGCGGTGATGAGCAGCGGAACGGTGCGTTTCATCCGCCCGGCTCCCTTCTATTGCAGAATCGTGTCGGTGAGGAACCTGGCCCACGCGGCGAAGACGTTCGCCTCGTTTCCCGAAGTCATGAAGACGATGGAAGCAAGCGTCGCGAAGCAGCAGCCGATGAGCAGTCCCGCGGCGACGATGAGTTTGCCCACATCCTGCCCCTTGAGGCTGCCGAGTTGCTCCGGCTCGCCGGAGAGATAGGCCGACGCGGCGAAGAACTCCTCCCCGATGAGCGTGTAGTCGCACGCCGCCACGAAGAAGGGCAGTTGCGCCGGCTGGGCCGTGCCCGCCACCTGGATCGCTCCGATCGAGTTGCCTGTCTCGGCAAGGATGAGCGACTCGGCGAAGAACGATCCCATGTAGAAGCACGCGGCCGGCTTCTCGCGCACCATCATGCCCGAGAGATACGCCACGTAGCCGAACTGCTCGTCCGTGACGTAGTAGATATTGTCCTCGTTGTAGGCATCGGGGCGGCCCGCGGCGAGAAACGCCGCCTGCACCGTCTCGCGAGCCGTGGTCATCACGAGTGAACGGCTGGTGGGAACCTCCACCTTGGCGTCGTACTCGGCTGCGGTCCGGGCTACGCGCGCCAGGATGGTGATGCCCGCGACCGTCTGAATGTCGTTCATATCCTGGATGCCGGGGATGAACAGAACGCTGCGGCCCATCTCGGTGGCCCGGCCGACGGCCTCATCCACGGCTTCGAGGCCGGCAATCTTGCGGACCTTGAGATCCATCCCGCGGCGAGCCGCCGCGATGTAGGTGACGACCGATCCGCACAGAACGACGGTGATCAGCGCCAGCCAGCCGCGGCCGCCGTCAAACCACTCCCGCTGCGCCACGGTGGCTTCGGTCGTCTGGATGAACTCTGACTTGGACGTGCCCGGTCCCGCAGCCGCGACGCGGAACCAGTACGGTTCGCCTCGCTCGACCTCGATAGTCAACTTCATTGACCCCCGCTGGTAGTCCCAGATGTCGGGCGCGATGCGCGAGACATCTTCGAATGGACCAGTGGCTCCTTTGCCGGACTTCTGCACGACGTAGTGAGGGACGGCCTTGACGGCGCCTTCCTTGCGCGCCTTGGCGGAGACGTAGGAGTCATCCGGCGACAGGTTCCAGCGCAGGTCAATCTGATTGCCCCCATCGAGCGGGTGATCCTCCGCCGTGAGGCTGGAGGCCGGCCGCGGAGGGTCGGCGACCTGCCCGGTCGCTGCGTCCTGAAGGGCCATCGCCTCCAGCGCCGCCGTTGCGGAACCCAAAGCGATCAAGCCCATGCAGGCCGCGAGCAGTTCTTTGCGCTTCATCGAATCACCCTTCAATGAGTTCCACATTCGCTCTCGGAACCGTCACAGTTTCTCCCGAATCGAAGCGCACTTCAAGTACCCGCGCCTTGGAACCTGAGCCGAGCACCGCCGGCTCGGGCGGCAGGCCCTTCACCGCGCCGATCAGTCCGAAGTACGGGTCGCGGATTATCCTGACCATCGTACCGACCTCCAGCAGTCCTGCAACATTCCTTTGCCCGGCCGCTTTGTCCTTTGCCGTCGCCGCCAGAGGGATGACGACCTCCGGCCGCATCACCCCGGCGCGAATCTGCGTCGCCCCGTTCACCGCCGCCTCGTGCCCCTGATGCGCATCGAGCAACTCGAAGGACCGCTGGGCCATCGCGATGTCGCCGAACCCCTCCGTCACGATGAGCGTCAGGCCGATCCGCTCCGAGCCCGTGATCGCCACACCGAGGTCGTAGCCCAGCACTTCCTTGAGGTCGGAGTCGTCGATGCCCCCCGAGACGATCGCCGCCACGCCCAGGCGCATCGCCTTCCTGACCGCGGTGTAGTGCACGCGGGCGCCGCCGACGATCACCGCCCCTTTCATGTCCTCGGTGATGAGGTCCTCGGTGAGTTCCTGCTTATGGCTCTTGCACGCCATGCGGATCGGGCCGAACGTCTCACCCCCGATCCCGAAGATGCCCTGGATGAAGGCGACCTCCGCCTCGATCACGACGCCCTCGCGGGGAATCTCCTCGACCACCGTGCCGGCGAGGTAGGCGATGACCTGCACGGGCTGCGGCTCGCCGCGGATGATGACCTGCCCCGTGACGGGGGAGATCGTCTCCACCGTGCCGGAGACCTTGGAGGGGACGTCCTTCTTGAACATGCCGAACAGCCCCGGGGTGCGGGCGAGGATGTCGCCGACGTTGACGCGCTGACCCTCCTGGATGAGCATGCACGCGGGCACGTCGCCGGGCGGCATCGAAAGGAGATTGGCCATGTTGATGGGCGTGATGTCGCCGGGCATGAACGTCTGCGCCACCACATCGCGCGCTTTGACCTGCTGCCCGACCTTCACGAGCACGTCGCCGGGAATCGGCAGCACCCGCCGCGTCCGGAAGGTCATCTTCGGAGTCACTTTCAGTCCCGGTGTGTATGCGTTCGCCATTGTCTCGTTCCGCGCGATCGTAAATCAGATTCTCACCACCAAGGGCACTAAGTCACAGAGGGGGCACAATGTTGATGTTGAGTCATGAGTTGGCGCATTCGCACTTCGATACTTCAATGTCCTGACGCCCCGATGTCTCTGCTAATGCCTAGTGCCTAGTGCCTAGTGCCTAGTGCCTAATGCCTAGTGCCTAATGCCTAGTGCCTAGTGCCTTGCCCTAACTCTTCTCCCCCGGATACAGATCCAGCGCCTCGACCCACTTCTTCATCAGCGCCTGACCCGCGGCGCGGTCCTCGGGCAGGAGCAGCGGCCGGCCGCGGGCGTCGAGAATCAGCCCCACCGTTCCGCCCTTCACCTGCCGTTCGATGCGCTTGCCCGGCCCGGCGCCGCAGTCAAAGCCCCGCTGCGGCTCGATCGCCACCATCGCCGTCTCGCCCTGCCCCAGCGGGAAGAGGCGGATGTCGCCGCAGAGCATCTCGCCGGACTCATTGAGCGTCGCGCCCTTGATCTGGTACGAGAAGCACGGCCGGCCCTCCTTGCCCTGCCCCTTGGCCGCGACGCAGGTGCCGAGGTAGATGAGGCAGTCTTTCTCGAACACCTCCGTCGCCGCCCTCGGATGCACCTCCGCCAGCACGCCCAGGTGCGGCATCATGAAGATCGAGTCCTTTGCCAGCGTCGTGAACCCCTCCGGCTCAAAGGCGTCGATGAGCAGCATCGCCGTCTGGTGCATCCGCGGCGCGTGGCTGAGCACGCCCCCCGACGCCACCAGCAGGTCGAGTTTCATGTTGTCCACGATCGTCTGCCCGCTCGTCTGCTGGCTGAACGTGTCGCCCACCGTGCGCTGCTGCTGCACCCCCTTGAGCGTCGTGGCGAACTCCTTGTGCTGCTGGTACGCCAGCCGCAGCGCCTCCCGCGCCACCGCCTGCTCGAAGATCAACGCCTCGCGCGTCTGCGGGATCGTCGTCGGCCGGATCATCTTGTTCTTCACCCGGTTGCGCAGTTCGCGCTCATCCATGTCGAAGTGCACCCAGCGCAGAATCTTGGGCATCGTCGCCTCGGCGCACACGTTGCTGATCGAATAACTCATCCCGAGGTTGGCGCTCACCGTCCGGTTGAACGTCTTGTCGAAGACGCTGAAGACGTCCGTCGTCGCCCCGCCGATGTCCACGCCCACCGCGTTGATGCCCTGCGTGTTCGCGATCGTCTGGAGGATGTTGCCCACCGCGCCGGGCGTGGGCATGATCGGCGCATCCGTCCACGTCATCAGTTTGTCGTACCCCGGCGCATGCGCCATGACGTGCTCGAGGAAGACGTCGTGAATCCGGTCCCGCGCCGGGCCGAGGTTCTCGTACTCGAGCACCGGCCGCAGGTTGTCCACGACCGAAAGCTCCACGTCATCGTCAAAGGTCTTCACGACCAGCGGCGCGGCGTCCTTGTTGCCGGCGAAGATGATCGGCAGGCGGTACTTGCCGCCGAAACGCGGCCGGGGCTTGGCCGGCGCGATCAACTCCGCGATCTGCACCACCTGCGTCGTGTTCCCCCCGTCCACCCCGCCGGAGATCAGGATCATGTCCGGCCGCAGTTCGCGGATCCGCTGGATCTGGTCGTGCGGCTTGCGCTTGTCGTTGCTGGCGATGGTGTCCATGACGATCGCCCCGGCGCCGAGAGCCGCCCGCTTGGCGCTCGCCGCCGTCATCTCCTTGATCACCCCCGCGACCATCATCTGCAGCCCGCCGCC
>JBDIVQ010000135.1:0-8883 GCA_039794345.1 Phycisphaerae bacterium
GCCGTCGAAGGCGATCGTTCCGCCGCCGTAATCCGGCCGCTGGATCATCACCATGTCCCAGTGGATCTCCGATTCGTTGCCGTTGCTCGCTTCTTCGTAGCAGCGGCCGGGGGTGAGGTGGATCGAGCCGGAGATCTTCTCGTCGAAGAGAATGTCCTTCATCGGGTGCATGATGTAGGGGTTGAAGCCGATGGCGAATTCGCCGACGTATCGCGCGCCCTCGTCCGTGTCGAGGATGGAGTTGAGTTTGTCGGTCCGGTCGCCGGCCTTCGCGTCAACGACCTTGCCGTTCCTGAAGGTGAGGCGGATGTTGTCGAACGTGAGGCCGTTGTAGAGGGTGGCGCAGTTGTACTGGATCACGCCGTTGATGCTCTCGCGCACCGGCGCGGTGAAGCACTCGCCGTCGGGGATGTTGCGTCGGCCGCAGCAGGGGATCGCGGGAATGCCCTTGATCGAGAAGGTCAGGTCCGTCTCGCCCGGGCCTTTGAGGTGCACTCGGTCGGTCTTCATCATGCGGTCGCGCAGTTTCAGGCACGCGGACTCCATGCGCGAGTAGTCGAGGGTGCACACATCAAAGTAGAAGTCTTCGAACTGCTCCGTGCTCATCTGCGCCAGTTGGGCCATGCTCGGCGTGGGCCAGCGCAGGACGCACCAGCGGGTGTGATTGACGCGCTGCTCGAAGTGAACGGGCTTGGCGTAGAGGCGGCCGACCTTCTTCATCTGCTCGTCGGCGATATCCGATGCCTCGCTGACATTCTGCGAGCCGCGCAGGCCGAGGTAGGCCTGCATCTTCTCCATGCGGCTCCGGTCATACGCGGCCCAGGTGGTGAGTTGATCGTCGCCGGCGGCGCGGTTGAGTTCGCGCATGATGCGCCCGCTGCGGATGGCGACGTGCGGATACCCCCCGCGCCGCCGGGCGGAGCGGATGCAGGCGATGACCATCTCCTCGGGCAGGTCGAAGGCCTCGATGAGGATGTGCTCGCCCTTCTGGAGGTCGGTCGAGAAGTTGATGAGCAGGTCGGCGAGTCGGGCGTAGCGCGGGTCGGCAAGCATGGAGTCTCCCTTCGGCGGCGGCGATGTATGCAACGCGTGTGAGTTCAGCATATGCGCGCGAGTGATGTTTAGCCGCGACCCGAAGGCTCGGCGCAGGGGAGCGCGTCGGCGGGCAATGGCCCGCGAAGCCGCCCGCGGCCTACACCGCCGACGCAATGAGCAGGTGCCGCGCCGCGAGGCGCTGCCACTCCGCTCGCAACCCCGCGGCGCCGATCGGGATGTTGCCCAGTTGCCGTGATTCGATCGAGGCGGCGAGGCTGCCGAGGTAGCCCGCCTGCACGAGGTCGGCACCGGCGGTGAGCGCCAGCGTCGCCGTCGAGAGCAGCGCATCGCCGCAGCCCAGCGGGTCGATGCCGATCGGCCCGAGGCCGGGAATGTGGTCGCTCCTGAGGCGCGCGGGCAGGTCCGCCAGCCGCGGCTGCTGGCCGCTGCGCCGCGAGAAGGCGATGACGCCTTCCGCGCCCATCGTCACCAGGGCCGACTGCACGCCGGTGCGCTCCAGCCAGCGCCAGACGACCGCGCCAAGACCTTCTGCGAAGTCGCTCATCGCCTCGCGCAGTTCGATTTCCGTGGGGCAGACGAGGTCGAGGTTTCGCAGGCGCAGCAGACTGGCGCGCTTGCCGGAAACATCGCCGGACATGATGCGCACGCGCGGCCGCAACTGATCGATGAGCCGGTCGAGCGTCGCGGGCGTGAGCAGACCCTGGCCGAAGTCGGCGAAGATCACGGCGTCCGCGCCGCCATCCTCTCCGGCCGCATCGAGCGCCAGTTGCACGAATTCGCTGCGGCCGCGCTCGTCAATGGTCATCGTTCGGCCGAGATCGACCTTCATCACCTTCTGCGCGCCCACGAGGAAGCGCTGCTTTTCGGTGACCGGCGTGTCGCTCTCGATGTGCCGCGTCTCGATCCCCTGCGCGCGCAGGCGCTCGACGAGCAGCACGGCCGCATCATCGCGGGGCGGCAGGGCGGTAACGAGTTGCGCCCGCGCTCCCAGCGAAGCGAGATGCCGGCAGATGATCGCCGCTCCGCCGTCAAACGTCTGGCTCTGCACCGGCCGCAGCGTCAGCACCGGGCTCTCCGACGCCACCTCCGGCCGCTCGCAGTGCACGTAGCGGTCGATGATCGGCTCGCCGATGACGATGATCCGCTTGCCGGCGAACTCATCGACGATGCCTTCGAGCGTCGAAGGGCGCAGGTCGTTGCTCTCGCCGAGGTGTTCGAGCGCGCGGTCGATGGGATCGTGGTTGTCGGTGAGCGCGGCAATCAGGGCGCTGGAACTGAAGACGATGTCGCCGCTCGAAAAGACCACCCGCCCGCCGTGGGCTTCGACCGCCTCGCGCTCGGCGAGGAAGCGCGGGTCGCGGTTGCTCTCGTACTCGCGCCCCTTGAGATAGACATCGGGCTTGACCTGGTTGATCACTTCGAGCGCTGTCGGATGCGGGTCGATGTAGACCCAGTCCACGCAGTTGAGTGCGGCGAGGTTTTCGGCGCGGAGGCGCTCGGGGATGAGGGGCCGGCCGGTGCCCTTGTCGATCATCCCATCGCCGGAGATGGTCACGAGGAGGAGGTCGCCGAGGCGGGCGGCGAACTCGAGGTGCCGCACGTGCCCGGGGTGGACGAGGTCAAAGCAGCCATGGCAGTGGACGATCTGCCGCCCCTGCTCGCGTGCTTCCCGGCAGCGGGCCAGCAGCGTCGGGAGGCTGAGGATCTTGCTCTGCGTCGTGGCGGGAGGGGCCATTGCGGACTGTTATCGGCCGCGGATGGGGGGGCGGTGCAGTTTCGCTGTGCGTGGCTCGGGTGGCATGGCGTCGCGCTTCGCGTCGCTATGCCCTCGCGGCGGACGTGAACGAACGCCATTGCCCGCTCGGCATAGTCAGGCGAAGCGCCAGGCCATGCCACCCGCGACGCGACGACCATTGCCCGCCGGCGCGCTCCCCTGCGCAGAGCCTTCGGATCGCGGCAAAACCGGTGCTCCCCGTGTGCGATTTCACACGTCACCGCCCGCGATTGCCGATAACACCGGCGGCGGGACGACGCCCCGCAGACCCTACGACCAGCAGACTCGGAGCCACACCATGTCGCGCATCCTCGTCACCGGAGCCGGCGGATTCATCGGCCATCACCTTGTCACCTTCCTCCGCGCCCGCGGCCACTGGGTGCGCGGGGCCGACCTCAAGCATCCCGAGTTCACCCGCACCGACGCCGATGAGTTTCACATCTGCGACCTGCGGCGCTGGGAGGACTGCCTCGCGGCGACGCGGGATGTGGATGAGGTCTACGCCCTCGCGGCGGACATGGGGGGCATGGGGTTCATCTCCTGCCACCACGCCGAGATCCTCCACAACAACCTGCTCATCAACCTGCACACGATCGAAGCCGCGCGCGTCAACGGCGTCTCGCGCTACTTCTACACCTCATCCGCATGCGTCTATCCCGAGTACCGCCAGACTGAGACGAACGTAACGCCGCTGGCCGAGGAGCATGCCTATCCCGCGCAGCCGCAGGACGCGTACGGCTGGGAGAAACTGACGACGGAGAAACTCTGCGAGCATTACCGCGGCGACTACGGCCTGCCGACGCGCATCGCCCGCTTCCACAACATCTACGGACCCAACGGCACGTGGGACGGCGGGCGCGAAAAGGCCCCGGCGGCGCTGTGCCGCAAAATCGCCGCCGCCAAACTCACCGGCAACCACGAAATCGAGATCTGGGGCGACGGCGAGCAGACTCGCTCCTTCTGCTACATCGACGACTGCGTGCAGGGCATCGTGCGCATCATGGAGTCGGACTGCGCTGAGCCGCTCAACCTCGGCTCAGACCGGCTCATCTCGATCAACGACCTGGCGCACCTCATTGCGAACATCGCGGGCATCAAGATCCGCATCCGCCACATTGACGGGCCCATGGGCGTGCGCGGCCGCAACTCGGACAACTCGAAACTCCGCGAAGTGCTCGGCTGGGAGCCGGGCATCGATCTCGAAGAGGGCCTCGCGACGACCTACGAGTGGATCGAGGGGGAAGTGGCCAGGACGCTGCAACCGGCGGTGCCTCGCCGTCGCCGCACCGTCGCGGCGTAGCGCGGGAACATTCTGCTTTGCGGGTTAGCCGCGACGCGGAGGCTTCGGAGCGGAGCGCGGTTGGACGTGTACACGGTCATCGCGCTCTATCGCCGCGCCGCACACGACTCGCTCCGCTGCGCAGAACCTCCGCGTCGCGGTTAACCGGTTGCGCAATCACGCCACCTGCAACGTCGCCGCGTTGACGCGGATATCCACATCGGCCGCCGTCTCGCGCGGCCCGAGGCCGATGGCAATGTAGTCGGCGCTTTCGCGCAGGGCGATGTCCTCGACACAGCGCCAGCAGTCGATGACCCGCCGCCGCCGGCCCGCGCCGGCGAGCATCGCGCCCGTCAGCGCGGCGTACTGCGGCCAGGGCGTCGTGATCACCAGCACGTCCGCCCCTTCGATGCACTCGGCGAGCGTGGCCGCCAGGCGCACATCATCGCCCAGCGCCCCGCGCGCGCTCTCCACCGCCGCGGGATCATGCGCGATCACCGGCACGCCTTCGGACGCGAGCAGTTGCGTGAGCAGCAGCCCCTGCGACTGCTCGATCACATCCGTGTGGGGCTTGTAGGAAAGGCCGAGCACACCCACGGTGTGCTGCGAATCCGTCAGGTGCGTCCGCACGAGGTCAGCGAGCCGGCGGACTTCGCGGCGATTCACCTGATCGACGGTGCGCGCCAGGTCCGCGCCGGCCGCGGCCAGGTCAGCCGCACGCGCCAGCGCCACGTTGTCGCGCGGGAAGCACGGCCCGCCATAGCCCACCGCCCCCCGGAGATACTTGCGGCCGATGCGGCTGTCGCACCCCAGCGCGCCCGTCACCACATCCACATCCGCGCCGGGCAGATTCTGACAGATCCCCGCGATCATGTTGGCGAAGGTGATCTTCGTCGTGATGTAGGAGTTCACCGCGATCTTGGTCAGTTCGGCGTTGATGAAACTCATCCGCTGCACGACCGGTTCGTTGCGGCAGACCGTGCGGTAGAGGCGTTCGAGCACATCGCCCGCGCGCCGGTCCGACTCGCCGATGAGCACCATGTCGGGGTTGAGGTAGTTGCGGATCACGCTCCCCAGCGCAATGAACTCGGGGCTGTAGCACAGCCCCAGCGTCTCGCCGAGGCGCCGGCCCGAGGCGAGTTCGAGCGCTTCGCGGATCTCCCCGCCCGTCGCGCCGGGCATGACGGTGCTGCACACACTGATGAGGTGGTAGCCGCGCCTGCCGCGCAGCGCCCGCCCCGCGGCGCGCACGGCGGCGAGGACGAACTTGAGTGAGAACCGCCCGTCGGGATCGCTGGGCGTGGGGACCATGATGAGCGTCGCATCCGCCTGCTCGACGGCCCGGTCGATCTCCGTCGTCGCGCTCAGCCGCCCCTCGCTCCGCGCGATCATCGCATCGAGGTCGGTTTCACGGACCGGGGCACGGCCGGAGTTGATCGCCTCGACCTTGGCCGGATCGGTGTCCACCCCGATGACGGCATAGCCCGCGGCGGCGAGGCAGGCGGCAATCGGCGAACCGAGTTTGCCCAGGCCGATGACCGCAATCCGCTCGATCCGAGGTGATTCATGCATGACGGAGTCCTTTCCGACGGCCGGCGCGATCCCTGCGCGCAGCCTCTCCGACAGCACTCATCGTCGCGCAGACGGGGGCGTCTTCACAATCCCGCCCCAACTGCTCCGTGCGTTGCGATTCTTACCCCGCCAGCGCCGCTTCGCGCTCCAGCGCCCGCGGGAAGAGAATGTTGTTCTCCCTGTGGACGTGCTGGTGCATGTCCGCTTCGAGTTGCTTGAGGCCGTCGAGCAGGGCGCGGAAGGTGTTGCACGCGCCCTCCGGAGGCGTGTAGTCGCTCGTGAGCGTGCGCATCGTGGCCAGGGCGTCGCCGGCCTCCTGATGCTCAGCCTCCATGACCCGGATGGGGTTGGCGAGCGAACCGCAGTGGAACTCCTGCGCTTCCTCGGCCGCGTCGATCTGCCGCACCAGTGGGAAGAGAATCTGCTCTTCCTTCATCATGTGCGACTGGAGTTCGCTCACGAAGCCCTCGACGACCTGCGCGAGCTGGTTGGTCCAGGGCAGGCGCTGGCCGTGCGCATTGGCGACGCGCAGGGCCATGTGGCGCAGGCGCGGAAGTTCATGCTTGAGGTAGGCGTGGTGCGTCTCCTCGATGTGGTCCGCCAGTTCGGTGAGGGTCATCGCGGCGGCATTGATCTCGTCGCCCGGCGCGACGGGGGCGACGGCCGCTTCGAGCATGGCGAAGACCGTACCCGCATCGAGGCCGCGCTCCCGGCAGGCCTGGGCGAGGGGCTTGCGGCCGCCGCAGCAGTAGTCAATGCCGAGACGCTCGAAGAGGCGCGAAAGGGCGGGGCGCTGGGCAACGAACTCGCCGACGGTGGTTTCGGGGCTGAGGGTGGGCATGGGAGACTCCGTGCGGAAGAGCGGTTTGAGGCCAGAGCCGCCTGCGGCCGACGCACCGACCGGAGGGCTGGCATGGAGATCGTACCACCTCGGCGGGGAGTTTCAAGATAACTAGATAGATTTAGCGTCTATTAGGGGTTCGACCCCGCTTCCCGACCCTCAGCCGCCCCCACCGCCGCCGAGGCCAAGCTCCTTGCGGCGGAAGCAGCCGGCGGTGTGGTCGTTGACCAGCCCCATCGCCTGCATGAAGGCGTAGCAGATCGTCGAGCCGACGAAGCGGAAGCCTCGCTTCTTGAGCGCCTTGCTCATCGCATCCGACTCGGCCGTCTTCGCGGGAATCTCCCGCAGCGACTTCCAGCGGTTGACGATGGGCCGGCCATCCACGAATCCCCAGATGAAAGCGTCAAAGGAGCCGAACTCCTTCTGCACTTCGAGGAAGGCGCGAGCGTTGTCGATCGCGGACTCGATCTTGAGGCGGTTGCGCACGATGCCCGCATCCTTCATGAGGCGGCTGACATCGCGCTTCGTGAAGCGGGCCACCTTCGCCGGGTCGAAGTGTGCAAACGCCTGGCGGTAGTTCTCGCGCTTCTTGAGAATGGTCTCCCAACTCAACCCCGCCTGCGCCCCTTCGAGAATGAGGAACTCGAAGAGGACGCGGTCATCATGCGTCGGCACCCCCCACTGCTCATCGTGGTAGGCGATGGAGAGGTCGGTCCTGGCCCATTCGCAGCGCGTTGTCTCCCGACGACCCATCCCGTGCTCCTTCAATACGGTTGTGAAGCGGCAAGAGCAGTCCGGTCCGTTCGCGGGCAAACCCGCCGGCGACCGGCACGACGCAACCTTCAGCTCTGGATCGAGGGCAGCCACGATCCGCGCGGCTTCGTGTAGCGCTCGCCGAGGCTCATGTAGTTGAGCATTTTGAGCACGCGCGCGCCGCGAGCCAGCAGCGCGCGAAACAGACCGACCTCGCTCAGCGGGCAGATGAACTTCGCCGGCGCTCCGCTCAGTTGCGATCCCATCACCGCCAGCATGGCGATGAGGTCTTCATCCGCCCTGGCGCCGGCGTGTCCGAGCAGGCTCGGAAAGAGATAGCCGACGACCTTGCCGTTTCGTTCGCGAACGAATCCGGGGAAGGGCGCGCCGAGCAGGACCCCGGCATCCTCGGCGCGGCTGAAGCCGTACGACGCTTCGCTCAATTCCGCAACGGCGGGGAGATCCTTGGGTGTCATCATCCGCACGCCAAGTCGCTCGGCTGTCTCCCCGTGCTCGAGCCGGGGCGGCGACATCAACGCGGCCGAATCGACCCACGAGAAGCCGAGAGTCGTGTACAGTGGCAGGGACGCGACATTGATCGCTTCCTGGAAAAGACGCACCTCGCGGCGTCCACGCTCCCGCGCTTCGTCGATGACGCGCTGCATGAGCGTGCGGCCCAGCCCTCGAGATTGAATCGAGGGCTCAACGGTGATCGGCCCGACTCCGGAAACAACGTCCGTCAGTTGGAGAAAGTTGGACCCGACAGGCCTCACCGCCTCGCCGTCTCTTACTTCAACGGCGGCAATTCCGAAGTGATCCGGCCGGCGCGCCAGCAGACTCACGACCATGACTCCGTCGTCATTGGTTTCGAAGTCGCGCGGCACGCCGTGGCGATCGTGCAAGGCGCTGAACGCCTCATAACAGATGCGGCCAAGTTCAGGCAGGTGGTGATCCTCGACAGGCACCAGGCGATAGTCGGGCATCGTCGTTCTCCGAGGGGACACGCTCCACCGTCTCAGGCGGGCGGAAAGAATAGGCTCCGTCGCGGCCGGGACGCCACACCCTCTACTCCGTCGTCTGCTCCGCCCAGCGCAGCCCGCCATCAAGCGCCGAGGCGGCGAACTCGAGGTGAAGCACCCGCCGCCGGCGGGACATATCGACTGCCCGTTTGGAAGCATGGAGAATCAGCGGCCGCATGAGAAGCGCGCCGCCGGCCGGAACGACGCAGGCCACGCCGTGCGTCTCGCAGAGCGACGCGTCGATGGCGGCGGCAAGGTCGAGCCCCGGCGACGCATGGGAGCCGGGAACAACGAGCAGCGCGCCGTTTGACTCATCGCAGTCATCAAGATGCAGGCGGACCGTGAGCATGCCCGCCAGCACGTGCGCGGGCGGGCGGACATGGTGAACGCCGGCCTTGACGGACCACGGGCCATAGCCGGGCACGTCAATCCGTGCGCGCACAGCGATCGTCGCGTCGCGATGCCAACTGACGTCCCAGTTGGCTCCATCCCGCTTGTCAAAGAGCAGTGAGCGGGCGATGAAGGCGCCGGAGCCGAGGATCGGTTCGACGAGGTGACGCACGGCGTGCGAGTCCGCCACGTCGCGAAA
>JBDIVQ010000136.1:0-8874 GCA_039794345.1 Phycisphaerae bacterium
CTTCAACGCCCACGATGAGCGAGTCTTCGAGCGAATCGTGGGGTGCGTCGGCGATGAGCGAGTCTTCGAGCGAATCGTGGGGTGCGTCGGCGATGAGCGAGTCTTCGAGCGAATCGTGGGGTGCGTCTGCGATGAGCGAGTCTTCGAGCGAATCGTGGGGTGCGTCGGCGATGAGCGAGTCTTCGAGCGAATCGTGGGGTGCGTCCACGCCCACGATGAGGCTCTGCGAATCGTGGGGTGCACTCCCCGCAAGTCTATCGACACGATCTCACTCCTGCTCCCTCTCCACTTTGCGGAAGCGCAGCACGTAGTTCTGGGTCAGGAACGGCGGATAATGGGCGTTGATGAGTTCGAACCCGGCATCGAGGATCTCCTGCGTGAAGACCTCCTCGCCGGCGCGGACGTGGTCCATGAGCCACTGCGGCGTCACGCCCTCGATGCGGTAGAAGTCTACGAGCACGATCTGTCCGCCGGGCCGCAGCGCCTCGTGGATCGACTTCATCGTGCTCACCGGATACTCGAAGTGGTGGTAGGTGTCGCAGATGAACATCAGATCGATCGAGTCGGGGGGCAGGTTGACTTCGCGTTCGCCGCACACCACGACTTCAAGATTGGTGATTCCCTTGGCCGCGGCGTCCTGCGCCAGGCGCTTCATGAGCAGGGCGTTGATGTCCACGGCATAGACTCTGCCCTCGGGGCCGACGAGACGCGCGAACTCCTCCGCCATGAAGCCGCTGCCGGCGCCGACGTCGGCCACGACGCTGCCCTTTCGCGGCCCGGCGAGGGCGGCGAGTTGCTCGCGCTGCCCGTAGATCGCCCGGCCTTCGGCTTCGAGCAGCGCAACCAGCGGGTCGATGTCGTCGCTCTTCCACTTCTCGTTGATGCCCGGCTTGACGCTGCGCTCCGGCTCGGTCTGCTTCGGCGGCGCGGCCGGATCCTGCGGCAGGCGCGCGCCCGGCGCAGCCGAGAGCACCGCCAGCCAAACCAGAGCGAGTGCGAACCATGTACGGCGACGTGGGTGATTCACGGTCCTGGTCTCCCGAGCCCGGCGGACGCCGTTACGACGCCGCGGCCGCCCGCCGCGCCGCGCCCGCCTTCATGTTGAGAATCTCCACGACGAGCGAGAACGCCATCGCGAAGTAGATGTAGCCCTTGTTCACGTGATGCCCGATCCCGTCCACCAGCAGCATGACGCCGATGAGCAGCAGGAAGGCCAGCGCCAGCATCTTGAACGTCGGGTGCCGCTTGATGAACGTCGAGATGTACCCGGCGAAGATGAGCATGACGCCGACGGCGATGACGACGGCCGTGATCATCACCCAGAGATCGTCCGCCATGCCCACCGCGGTGATGACCGAGTCGAGCGAGAAGACGAGGTCGAGAATGAGAATCTGCGCGAGGACGCGCGTGAAGGAAGCCGCGGCCCTGCGGCGAGCACCGGCCTCGTGGTCCGGTCCCTCGATTCGTTCGTGAATCTCGTACGTCGCCTTGGCGACGAGAAAGAGGCCGCCCGCGATCAGGATCAGGTCGCGCCCCGAGAACTCCTCTCCCAGAAGGGTGAAGAGCGCCGCCTCGAGGCCCATGATCCAGCTGATGCTCAGCAGCAGCACGATGCGCAGGATCATGGCGAGGGCCAGGCCCAGCCGCCGCGCCGCCGCCTGCTTTGACTCCTCCAGGCGCTCCACGACGATGGAGATGAAGACGACGTTGTCGATGCCGAGCACGATCTCCAACGCCGTCAGCGTGACGAGCGCGAGCAGGGCGGAGGCGAGCGTCTCGGGACTTCCGGCCCCGGCGGCCGCCGGGGCGGCATGAGCGAGCAGCACTTCCACGGCGCACACCTCCCGATTCGCGAGGGAAAAGTCGCCGATCATACGTCGCCGGCGCGGTCGCCGCGACGCCGCCCGGTGCCGAGAGGGGCGCGCCGCCGCCGCGAGGCGCGACCGCGGGTGTCATGCCATCTCAGCCCGTCGCCTCGCCGCGAGCCGAGCGCCGGCGGAGGCGCTGAGCGGGTCAGCCCATGTGTTTCACGATCGCCTCGCCGAACTCGGAGCACTTGAGTTTGGTCGCCCCCTCCATCATGCGGTGGAAGTCGTAGGTAACGGTCTTGGCGGCGATGGCGCCTTCGATGCCCCTGATGATGAGGTCGGCGGCTTCGGTCCAGCCCATGTAGCGGAGCATCATCTCGCCGCTGAGGATCACTGAGCCGGGGTTGACCTGGTCGAGGTTGGCGTACTTGGGCGCGGTGCCGTGCGTGGCCTCGAAGATGGCGTGGCCGGTGATGTAGTTGATGTTGGCGCCGGGGGCGATGCCGATGCCGCCGACCTGCGCCGCGAGGGCGTCGCTGAGGTAGTCGCCGTTGAGGTTCATCGTGGCGATCACGTCGAAGTCCTTGGCGCGCGTGAGCACCTGCTGGAGGGTGATGTCCGCGATCGTGTCCTTGATGAGGAGCATCCTCTTCCACTTGCCGTCGCCGTGCGTGGGCCAGAGTTTGAGCGCGGTTTCGACTTCGGCGACGACCTTCTTCTTCTGCTCGGCCGTCATCATCTCGTAGCCCGGCTCGATCATCTTCGCGTTGGCTTCGTTGCTCAGGCCCGGGTCGGCTTCCTTGTTGCCGAGAATCCAGGTCTCGCGCTCGGTGACGGTCTGGGCGCGATAGAACTCGCGGGCGACGTGGTAGCCCCACTCGCGGAAGGCCCCCTCGGTGAACTTCATGATGTTGCCCTTGTGCACGAGCGTCACGCTGCGGCGCTTGTTCTTGAGCGCGTAGCCGATGGCGCTGTGCACGAGGCGCTCGGTGCCGAGGTACGAGACGGGCTTGAAGCCGATGCCGACCATCACCCCGCCGCACGGGCCTGCGGTGATGTCGCGCTTCGGCGCGCCGATCCCTTCGAGCACCTTCTGCCACGCCACCGCCTTCTCGACGCTGCCGAAACGGATCTTGCCGAACTCCTTGGGGAAGTGCTCGGCCATGAAGTCGAGAACCCTCTTCGCCTCCGGACTGCCGCCGGCGTATTCGATGCCCGCGTAGATGTCCTCGGTGTTCTCGCGGAAGATGACCATGTCCACGTCCTGCGGCTTCTTCACCGGCGAGGGAACCCCCGTGAACCAGCGGACCGGTCGCAGGCAGACGTAAAGATCGAGCATCTGCCGCAGGGCGACGTTGAGCGAGCGGATGCCCCCGCCGATGGGCGTGGTGAGCGGCCCCTTGATGCCGACGAGGTACTGCTTGAAGGCGTCAAGGGTGGCGTCGGGGAGCCAGTCGCCGGTCTTGTTGAACGCCTTCTCGCCCGCGAGGACTTCCTTCCATTCGATCCTGCGCTTTCCGCCGTACGCCTTGGCCACTGCGGCGTCAAAGACGCGGACGCTGGCGCGCCAGATGTCCGGCCCGGTGCCGTCGCCTTCGATGAAAGGGAGAATGGGCTGATCGGGAACGTTGAGACCCCGGGGGGTCATGGTGATGGCGGACGGCATGGGCTTCTCCGCAGTGTCTGAAGGTGGCGAGTGAACGAAACGAGTACGAGCGGGGCAGTATATGGAAGAGGATGCCGCCCCGCGAGACGGGTGAAATGCCCTAATACCGCGTCAGCATCGGTCTTGCGGGCAAAGGCGGGCGATTGCGGAAAGGGTCATTTGGACCATTTCCTGCCCTGAAGCGCGGCCAGACGCAGCGACTCCCGGCAGCGATCGCCGCCCACGCCGCTTGCGCGGATCAGATCGCTCCGATCGGCGGTTTCCCCACCCGCGCCGTTGTGGTTCGCGGCGTACTATTCCGCCGGAATGATCCGGGCCGCCGTGCAAGCCGCGCTTCCCGAGATCGTCGAGCGTCTGCGAAGAGAGATGCAGCCGATTGCCGTCTATCACTTCAGATCGTCAGCCCGCGGCGCTGCGGGGGCTGACAGCGACGTCGATCTGGTCGTCGTTGTCGAGCATTCGCCCTTGTCGTTCATCGACCGGAGCGTGAAGGCATACCGCGCCCTGCGCAGCCTGGGCCTGCCCGTCGATGTGCAGATCTACACGAGAGAAGAGTTCGAGACGCGAGCCGATCTCCCCGTCTCCTTCGAGCGGTCGGTGCGGGATGAGGGGCGATTGATCTATGCGGCCTGAGACCGAGGCCGAAGCGGCTCGATGGCCGGAGAAGGCTTGGCACGATCTCACCGCCGTGCGGCGGCTGAACACCCCTGAATGTCTCGAACTTGACGTCATCGCCTTCCATTGTCAACAGGCCGTCGAGAAGTGCCTCAAGGCCATGCTGGTCTACAACGAGATCGCGTTCGGGAAGATTCACGACCTTGGGATCCTGCTCGACAAGTGTGCGACCTGCTGCCCCGACATTGAGTCCCTGCGCACTGAAGTTGAGCCGCTCACCCTCTTCGCCGTCGCGTTCCGCTATCCCGGCCCGGCAGAAATCACGCGCGAACAGGCCGACGCGGCGCAGGCGGTCGCGGAGCGGGTGTGGAGGCGATGGCCCCGCGTCCTCCCCTTACGCTTGTTTCCCGAGTAACGGTCCCGGCGCATAGGACCGGGTTTATCACAGCAGGGATGAAAACGTACGATGACCTCTTCGCCTCAGTCCGCATCGCCAGGCGAAATCGCGCTATCCGTCCGCAGGATCGCCATCTCGAAGCGCACGCGGCGGTGCGTCTCGCGCGTCAGGCCGAGCACGGCGATCCAGGCGATGATGACGATGCCCGCGCCGATCGAGCGGCCCAGCAGAAAATACGTTCCGACGGTCAGTACGATCACCGAGATCGAAACGCCCAGAACCTGACGGCGGTACTTGCCGAGCAGTTTGTCGCGCGATGCGTCCATGCCGAAACACCGGCGCTCGAGTGAAGACAGGTGCATCACCAACAGCCAGGTCTGGGTGCCGACGACCCCCACGCTGATGGCCGTGATGATCGGCTGCGTCCACGGCGGCAGGCCGAGCGACACGCCCAAGGCGCTGTCCAGGCCCAGCCAGAGGACGATCACGGGGAGGATCGCGATGCTGAGCGTGCGCAGCATGACGGGACGCAGCGGCTCGGAGTCGGCGGTGCGCGGCTCGGGGGTGCTCAGCAGCCACAGACCCAGCGCGAGACTCGCGCCCCCGCCGAGCCAGAGGACTGAAACGATCGCGATGAACACCCTCTCGAACCAACTCGGGATGGGCGTCGAGGAGACGGCTCCGATGATCGCGAGACCGATGACAAAGACGAGCATAGCGATGATGCTGATGAGCACCGCCGCCACACCGCGCCACGTCCAACTCAGTCCGCGATGCACCGCCCGCACCCAGCGCTGATCGGCATAGCGAAGCCAGTCGCCGTGCAGGGACCGTTCGACGGCAGCGCCGCACTCGGGGCAGTTGCCCTCCGGGTTTGACCCGCGGAGGTCATAGCCGCAGACGATGCAGGTCGGCATCGCCGCGCTTTGAGTGGCGCTGCTCATCCCGCGCCCTCCCGCGTGACGGGTACACTCCGCACTAACTCGGCGCGGATCCGCCGGCGCGTCTCGCCGACCTGACTCACGGCCGCAAGCCAGACGAACGTCATCACACCCGTGCCGGTGTCAATACTGCGGATGACAGAAATGCACAACGTCAGAGCGACGATCACAACCGCGAAACCTGTCACGCCGCGCTGATACTTGGCAAGCACTTTGGCTCGCTCCTCGTCGAAGCCGCCGCAGCGCTGCTCAAGGGATCGGATGTGGCTGAGCAGCAGCCACGCCTGCGCTCCGATTAGGACAGGCGCCGCGCCCGCAAGAATCAGTCCGCCCCAACCCGGCACAACGACGAGTGCTGCAGGTCCACCGAGGTTCACAACGATCGATGCCATGACGGGAGCGATTGCAATCGTCAGCGTTCGGAGGGTCCAGCGGCGAAAGGGCTGCGTCATCGCTGTGCGCGGCTCGGGACTCGTGACCATCCACAAACCGGCGGCGAAACCGATCACGGCCAGCGCGAAGGTGATGAGGGCGCCGATAGACACCGCCCAAAGCCCCCAGTGCAGCGCCGGATGCAGGCGAAGGGGATCGGTGAAGAGCACAACGGGGAGCGTCAGGACGATCGCGGCGAAGAAGGCGAGGAGCAGTCCCAGACTCGTCCATACCCAACTCAGCCCTCGGAGGACAGTTGCGACCCAGACCTGATCGGCGTCGCGCAGCCAGTCGCCGTGCAGGGACCGTTCGACGGCAGCGCCGCACTCGGGGCAGTTGCCCTCCGGGTTTGACCCGCGGAGGTCATAGCCGCAGACGATGCAGGCCGGCGTCGCGACCGGTTCGTGACCGGGTTGGCAATCGACCACGGGGTGATCCTACCGCACGGCGGAGGCGGATTCACGGCCCGGAAGGGGGATTCACGTTATCGGACTATACGATTTTCACTAAATTCGCCATTTTGCTTGACAGAGGTCCGATTACCGTGCAGAATTGAGTGTAGTCGAGCGTGGCACCAGGGCCGCTCGTCGTGGCAGTGCCCGTTGGACTTCACAGGGAAGGGAAGGAAGAAGCAATGTATCGCATGCGCACAGTGGTCGCCGGAGCAACCCTTGCGGGGCTGCTTACGGTGTCCGCCTCGGCGGACATCATCATCGATGATTTTTCATCTGTCGGGAACCCCAATCCGTGGCCGGTCGTCATCAACACGCTCAGTACGGTCCATGTCACGGAACTCGGGTTGAGCAATGTCATCGGCGGGTCGCGTCATTCGACCATCCGTGCGACGTTCCTCGAGGAGCCTGGACTCGACTTCGTTCAGGCAGCGATCGTGCCCAACTTCGGCATGGTCCTCGACTATTCCTCGACGTCCGGCGCACGCGGGGACTGGAATCTCCGCTATGACGCCGACGGGCAGGGACTGAACGCCGACTTCTCCTCGCAGACGGACATCGTGGTGGACTTCGGCCGATTCGACTTCGCCAACGGGCAGCCTTTGCCGGTCACGTTGACGCTGTGGGATGGCGCGAACTTCGCGAGCCTCGAGCGATCGCTCAACGGGCCGGGCGCTCAAAGCCTGATCTTCTCTTTTGACGACTTCAATGGGATCGGCAACTTTGATCTCAGCCAGGTTCAGAGCCTCGACATGTTCCTCGACCCGGGTCTGGCGACGGACTTCCGACTCAGCCGCGTCTTCCTCGTCCCGAGCCCGGGCAGCCTGGCGCTGCTTGCGGTCGGTTCGCTGGTGCTGGCCGGTCGTCGTCACCGAATGACCAGCAGCATCTGAGTCAGCCGGTCACCAACTGATATGTTGACGTCAAACGCGCCGCCGCACGCGGCGCGTTTGCGTTGCGCCCTTCCGGGTTCAGCGGAGCGGGTCAGGCTGCAACCTGACCACAGAGTGCAAGGGCACATGACGCGCCATGACCCACGCGGGTCATTCAACGCGACAACAGAGATGGGCGCGCCAAGCACGCGCCGCGGCGAACGTCAGGTCACGACCTGACCTGCGCAGTCGGATCATCGCGACGCGATGAACCGAGCCCCACGCGTCAGCACGGGGTTTGGATGTGGAGTGATCAGGCGTGTGCGGCGACGGCAGGCGCGTGGGCGCGTCGGAGCGTGGGCGCGTCGGAGCGTGGGCGCGTCGGAGCGTGGGCACGTCGGAGCGTGGGCACGTGGGCACGACGCTTGCCGAATCGATCGGCGAAGACCGGTGTTCGGCGAAGACCCTCCCTTACGGTCGGGGCTCGGTTCATCGCGTTGCGATGAACCGAGCCCCACGCGTCAGCACGGGGTTTGGATGTGGAATGATCGGGCGTGTGCGGCGACGGCAGGCGCGGGGGCGCGTGGGCGCGACGCTTGCCGAATCGATCGGCGAAGGCCGGTGATCGGCGAGGACCGGTGTTCGGCGAAGACCCTCCCTCACGGTCGGGGCTCGGTTCATCGCGTTGCGATGAACCGAGCCCCACGCGTCAGCACGGGGTTTGGATGTGGAGTGATCAGGCGTGTGCGGCGACGGCAGGCGCGTGGGCACGTCGGCGCGTCGGCGCGTGGGCACGTCGGCGCGTGGGCACGTGAGCGCGTCGGCGCGTGGGCACGTGAGCGCGTCGGCGCGTGGGCACGTGAGCGCGTCGGAGCGTGGGCGCGTCGGCGCGTGGGCACGTCGGCGCGGGGGCGCGACCCTTGCCGAATCGATCGGCGAAGACCGGTGTTCGGCGAAGACCCTCCCTCACGGTCGGGGCTCGGTTCATCGCGTTGCGATGAACCAAGCCCCACGCGTCAGCACGGGGTATGGATGTGGGGTGATCGGGTGTGTGCGGCGAGGGCAGGCGCGTGGGCGCGCAGGCGCGTCGGCGCGTGGGCACGACGGCGAGTGGGCACGACGGCGAGTGGGCACGACGCTTGCCGAATCGATCGGCGAAGGCCGGTGATCGGCGAAGACCCTCCCTCACGGTCGGGGCTCGGTTCATCGCGTTGCGATGAACCGAGCCCCACGCGTCAGCACGGGGTTTGGATGTGGAATGATCGGGCGTGTGCGGCGACGGCAGGCGCGTGGGCGCGTCGGAGCGTCGGAGCGTGGGCGCGACCCTTGCCGAATCGATCGGCGAAGACCGGTGTTCGGCGAAGACCCTCCCTCACGGTCGGGGTTCGGATCATCCATCACGACAACAGAGATGGGCGCGCCAAGCACGCGCCGCGGCGATCGTCAGGTCACGACCCGACCTGCTCGCTAGCCGGCGGTTTCGCCCGGCGTCGGCGCGCGGAGCAGGACCGAGTCTCCCGCCTCCAGGCCGGACTTGATCTCGATCATCGTCTCGCTGTTGCGTCCGGTGGTGATCGCCGTCTTGATCCACTGCGACCCGCTGGGCGTCCAGACGTAGGACTTGCCGCGCTCGACGAAGACGGCCTGGATGGGCACGGCGATGACCTCCTCGACGCGGCCGAGGAGGATGT
>JBDIVQ010000137.1:0-8862 GCA_039794345.1 Phycisphaerae bacterium
GCGCGCCACCCGCTCACGCATCTCGAACGCGGCGTGCTGGCGTTCCTCTCCGCCGGCGGTCGATGCGAGGCGCCCGCCGACGATCGTGCGTTCTTCGATCTCGTTTCGCCCGGCGCCTGGACTCACCTGGAGCGGGCGCCGTGGTACGGGGGGCCTTGCATCCCCTTGCCCGTCGGCAATGACGCCGCGCGGCTTCGCATCGATTCCAACGTCCTCGTCAATGCGCTGCGGCGCAGCGGCGTTTCGCTTGCATCACTCACCTGCCATCCACTGAGCGAAGCGCAGTTCAACGAGGCCGTCGGCCGCGTGCGGACGAAATCGGCGGCGAGTTTCCACCTCGTCGGCCGCCACCTCGCCGCGATCATGGAACACCACGGCGAGCATCATCCGCGCGTCGTCGTCGATCGCCAGGGCGCCCGCATGCGCTACCGCGAGCCGCTCCAGATGCTCTTCCCCGAGGCGATGATCCGCATCCTCGATGAGGAAGAGTCGATCAGCCGTTATGAACTGGCGATGGATGCAAGGCGAATGACCATCACCTTCACGGAGAAGGCGGAGGAGTCGCACCTGCCCGTGGCGCTGGCATCAATGCTGGCCAAGTACGTGCGCGAAGTGCTGATGATCCGCTTCAACCGCTACTTCGCAGCCCTGCGGCCGGAACTCAAGCCGACGGCGGGCTACGTCGAAGACGGCCGCCGTTTCCTTGCGGAGATCGAGGATCTCATCGAATCGCAGCGTTTGCCGCGCGAGCGGCTGGTGCGGTGCTGCTGAGATGGCGCCCCTCGGCTCGCTTGTCGAGAGTATCCAGCCACCAGAACAGTGCAACCGCAGCGGGAAAGACGCCGCAGGCGGCAACGGACTTCAGCGCCAAAACAGGCAGCGCCGGCAGGTCCGGCTCCATCGTGCTCAGCCATACCCAGATCGCCATGAATGCCATCCAGCCGATCGCGCTTGCCACGCAGGTGAATCGGAACTGTCGCCTGAAAGCGTGCGCCTCATCCGGTGGCGGCAGCGGCTTGATGAAGTCGTCGCTCCAGCCCGTTTGCGTCGCGGCAACGGGTATTGCCTCTCGAACAGCCTGAACAAGTCGCAGGTAGTTCCACGAGCCGTAAATGCGGAACTGGATCACCATGCGCTGGCCGCCATCTCGCAGCACCACGCTGTGACACCTCGTTCCGACCGGGCGCCACTGCGCCGACGCGATCCTGGACAACTCCATGCCCTTTGAGCGAATGGCGCCGCGATCCACGACCTCGTTCGGACCAAGCATCAACACATGCCGCCTGCACGATCCAAGGAAGTAGACCGACAACACGAAGAAGCAGCCAAGGACGATGAAGCAGAACCAACCCGCGAACCGATCCTCCGCGACGTTTGAGATCACAGCACTCACTGCGCTGGCTGCGGAAGCCGGACCGCAGAAGGCCACAGAGAGCCATGCAATGGCACGCATGGAGGGCGGAAGGACGAATCGCATCGTCGGCCTGGGATCGCTTCTGGGCATCGATTCATCATACTGCATGCATGAGAGGTTCACATGTCCCGACGCACTCGCTCCGGGTCATCTCACATCATTGTCCCGCCCTAGCATTCCGCGCATGTCCCGCGACCTCGACATGATGAACCGCGCCGCCCGCCTTGGTGCGCGCGGGATCGGGCGCGTCGAGCCGAATCCCCTCGTCGGCTGTGTCATCGTTGATGCCGGCGGCGCGATCATCGGCGAGGGATGGCACAGGCGTTTCGGCGAGGCCCACGCCGAAGTCAATGCCCTGGAGGACTGCCGCCGCCGCGGCCGCGACCCGCGCGGGGCGACGATGTACCTCACCCTCGAACCCTGCCGCCACGCCGGCAAGACTCCGCCCTGCACGGAGGCGATCATCGGCGCCGGCATCGTCCGGTGCGTCATCGCGCGGCGCGATCCCAACCCGCTGGCCGCCGGCGGGGCCGCGCGACTCGAACAGGCCGGCATCAGGGTCGAGTGGCCGGAATCTCCTCGCGCCGTGCGACTCACTGACTCATTCGTTCGACGGGTCACCGACGGTCGGCCCTGGACGATCGTGAAGTGGGCGCAGACGCTCGACGGGTCGATCGCGACGCGCGACGGGCGCAGCCGGTGGATTTCCAATGACCGCAGCCGCGCGGCCGTGCATCGCCTCCGTGCGCGGACGGACGTCGTGATGACGGGCGTAGGCACGGTGCTCAGCGATGATCCGCTGCTCACGCCGCGCAACACGCGCCGCGTGCCGCGCCCGCCGCGGCGCGTGATCGTCGATCCTTCCCTCATCACGCCGATCGATGCGCAGGTGGTCAAGACGGCGTCTGAGGCGCTGACGACGATCGCCGTCGATGAGACGGCCATCGCCGGACATGAAGCGGTGGTCAGCCAGTTCGTCGAGCGCGGCGTGGAGATCATGCCCGTCGCGCCGCTGCGCGGCGACATTGATCTCGCCCTGCTCATGCGCCGCCTCGCCGAGCAGCACGGCGCCTCGCGCGTGCTCGTCGAAGCAGGCGGCGGGCTGGTGGGCAAACTTCTCCGCGCCGGTCTCGTCGATGAATTGATCGTCTACCTCGCGCCGAAGGTGCTCGGCGACGTCGAGGCAATCGGGCCGGTGCGCGGGTTGAATGTCCTATCGATGGATGCGGCGCCGCGATTCCGTCTGATACGCGTGCGGCGCATCGGGGATGACATCGAGGCTATTTACAGGCCGGACGCGGCGACGTGAGGGAGGTCGAAGAACGTTCGGCGCGCTCCCCTGCGCAGAGCCTCCGGGTCGCGGCTAACCAATGCCACGATCTCTCGATGCCTTGATCCCTCGATGCCTTGATCCCTCGATGCCTTCCTGCCCGATCAGATTCCTCGCTCAGACGCGACCTTCGCCATGCGGCGCTTTTCCCGGGCGGCCTGAAGCGCGGCTTCGCGCGCCTTCGCGGATGCCTCATCCCTGGCCTGGATCGTCAGCGCCGCTTCGAGTTCGCGGGCGGCGTCGGAGGCGATGAGCGTTTCGGCCGGGGTGGACTTGTCGCTCAGGATGGTCAACCGGTCGCCGAGCATCTGGGCGAAGCCCCCTTCAAGCATGTACCACCGGCTCGCCCCGCCGGGGAAGTCCAGGCGCATCGAGCCGATGCCGACGCGGGCCAGCAGCGGGCTGCGACCCGGCGCGATGCCGACCTGCCCGTCCCACGCGGGGAAGGTGACGTAGGTCACATCCTCGTCGAGCACCTGCGCTTCAGGGGTCACCAGCGTGCAGCGGAACGTCTCGGCCATGCTCAGGTCTCCGGGCGTGAAGGGCAGAGTGTAGACGGCGGCGCGAAATGGTCAACGCAGCGAGGGCCGCATGGGTGTTTCACCCGATTCCCGTGAGGGTGGCCTCGGAAGGCAGCGGCACATCCACGGCCGGCGGCTCGAACTCGAACGCCTCCAACCCCGCCCCCCACTGCGCCTCGAACCACAGGGCGAGGTTGCACAGCGGCCAGAGCGTCAGCCAGTTCGCCGCAGGGTCGGCCGCGAACGAGGCGAAGGACCCGGACGGGATGAAGGATGAGGCGGTCGAGCACGAGGCGAGGCGCGCCGCCACGGGACCGAGCCACTGCTGGAAGGGCAGGGGGAAACTCGCCTTGGGCCGCTGGAGGATGTCGAGTGGAATGTCGCGGGCGAAAGCGGCGCGGAGCACGCGCTTGGTCTCGACTCCGCCGCGTTCGAGGGTGCGCGCGGCGCTCGACCAGTCGCCGTCGGCGGCGCGCGGGGCCTTGAACTTGTACTCGAAGGGAAGGGAGGCGGCCAGTTCAGCGAGTCGGACATCTGCAAAGGGTGTCCGTCCCTCGACTCCCGCCGCCATGGTCGAGGTGTCAAGGCGGCCGAGCAGTCCGGTGAGGTTGATGCGGCGCTGCACGCGCAGCAGGCGCTGCTCGGCGGGGATCTCCGCCTCTTCCGGTCGAGCAAACTCGCCGCTGATCGCCTCGATGAGCAGAGAATCGCCGGCGCACTCGCTCCGAGCGGCCTCGGTCAGGATGCCGGCCTTGCGGGCCGGGGCGATCCACGAGTTGACTCTCAGGAAGTGCTCAGCCTCGCCGCCCGGCCTGTCGATGCCGTATTGCGCCCGCAACTCATCGCGGAAGCGCTGCTGCGCGGCGTTGCTCCACGCGTGCAGGCGCTGCGCGCGGATCGCATCGAGGCCGCAGAGCAGCGGCATGGCGTAGCCGGCGAAGAGTTCATCCGCTCCTTCGCCGCTGAGCGCGACCGTGGCATGCGGCTTGAGCGCGGCCGCCACGGCGTGGATCGCCATTTCATTGGGCGTGCTCAGTGGCGCGCCATTGAGTGCGATGAGATCGAACCAGGCGCGGCGGAAAGCATGTTCATCGATGAGCACGTCATGGTGGGCGGCGCCGAGATGCTCGGCCATCTTCGCGGCGTTTCGCCGATCGCCGCCGCAGTCGCCCGAATCAGCAGCGCACCAGGTTCGGAGAATGTCGCTTACGCCGAGGTCGCGGCAGATCGTGGCGATGATCGCGCTGTCCAGGCCTCCCGAGAGGAGCAGGCAGCGCGGCACATCGCTGCGCAGGTGCGACTGCACCGAGTCGATCACCGCCTCGCGCACGAGGATCACCGCATCCTCGAAACTCAGTTCCTCGTGCTCCTGCGCCGGCTCCGACCAGTAGACGCGCGGCGCGAACCGCGGCGAACCGTCATCGAAGGTCGCTTCCACGCACTCGCCCGGCAGGATGGTCTGGATGCCGCGGAACACCGTCCGCCGCCCCAGCGTCGTGCGGATGGTCGAGAGATACGCCGAGCAGACGGGCAGGTCCGGCTCGGCGGTGAATGCGGGATGGGCGAGAATCGCCCCCGGCTGGCTCGCCACGACCACCTCGCGCCCGATCGTCGCGCAGTAAAGCGGTTTGATGCCCAGCGGATCACGAGCCAGCAGCAGGCGATCCTCGACGAAGTCGTAGAAGGCGAAGGCGAACATTCCGCGCAGGCGAGGCAGAGCCGCCTCGCCCCACGCCGACAGCGCCGCGAGAAGCGTCTCCGTGTCGCAGGCTGTGCGGAACCCGACGCGGTGTTGACGCGATAACTCGCGCCGAATTTCCGCGTCGTTGTACAACTCGCCGTTGTAGATGAGCAGGTAACGCCGGTCGGCGGACCACATCGGCTGCGCGCCGCCGTGAGGATCGATCACACTCAGGCGCCGATGCGCGAAGAGGACGTTTCGGTGCTCGACGAGCCCGCAGTCATCCGGCCCGCGATGCGTCAACCGGTCGCGCATCGACGCGGCGATCTCGGTCGAGACGCTCGGCCGCTCCCCCGGCCTCGCAATGATGCCCGCCAATCCACACACGCCGCCGCCCTCCGCGAATGCACCTCCGCAGTGGATATCGGCTCACTGGACAGCGTGCGACCAATCGACTCGGCCTCGCCTCAGACCCACACCTGACAGATGAGCGCCGGCTCGCGCACCTTGCCGGTGAACTCGCCGATCGTCGAAGTCACGAACTTGACCTCATACTCCGGGTGGGCGTCGAGCCATTCGTTGATCGTCTGGTCCATGAACGCCAGCGAGTCGGAGTTGAGTTTGGAGTGAAAGGTGCGGACGTGAATGGCGCCGGCGCCGGTGACGTTGGGCTGTCGGCTCCACTCTGTCTCGTGCGTGCCCTGCCGCTCGAAGGTGCGGATTTTCTTGCTCCCTTCGACGAGCGGCGCGCCGGAATCGGAGAGACTGACGGCCTTCTCCGGCCCGGGCTCGGTCTCGAAGCCCGATGGCGTCGAAGCGCGCGGCGCCGCCGCAAAGCCCGTCGGCTCTGAGAACCGGATTTTGGGATGAACCGGGTTGTCTTCCTGTGATCCGCTCATGGACACCTCCTGTTTGAAATCGACCGATGGGGCGCCGTGGCTTCACGGATAGCCTACCCGCGGCACCTGCCCCGTGCAAGGCAATCCGCGCCGATTCTCGGATCAGGCGCGCCGCGTCGCCGAACCCGGCGTAAGCACCCACTCCTGCCGCCCGGCCGCGCCGTCCCAGACGATCTGGAGTTCGCCGCCCTCGCACAGCGTCGCGGCGGGCGCCATGCCGCCGCCGGGATGCCACCAGCCAGCTGCCACGCGTTCGACGATGCCTCGACCTCCCGTAAGGGGTCCTTCATACGCCAGGTACTCGGCGCGATGCGGTCCGAGCGGTTCGAGGGGGATGATCTCCCCCACCGCCGCCAGATCCGGCCGAATGGCGCAGCGCCACGTCGCCAATCGTGCGGAGGCCGGTTCGTCCGCGGCGAACATCCAGTCGAAGTGGCTGGCGCCGTCGGGAAGTTCGTGCCGCAGAAGAACGGTCCGGAATCCCATCGACCCAAGCATAAGGGGTCGAGCGCCGCCGGGCCGGGCGCCACGTCCGCGGAGGAGGGTGATATGATGCTCGTGGATGAATCCCGCACAAGGAGTCCCGGCATGGCAAGGTGGATGGCCCTGCTCCTGATCGTCGCTTCGCTCGCAGCCCCCGGCTGCTCGACCAAGAAGTCGCTCATCGAACTGCGCGAAGAGGGGGCATACTACCTCGAACGCGACCGCTTCCCCGAGGCGCAGCTCGCCTACGAACAGGTGCTCGAAGTCAAACCCGAGGACACCGTCGCGAACTACGGCCTGGGGCGGGCGCTGCTCGCACAGGGCCAGGCGCTCCGCGCCCGCACGCATCTGGAGATCGCCTACCAGCAGTCCAGCCACGATCCGAACCTGACGTTTGAGATCGGCACTGCACTGGCCGAGGCGATGGCGCAGAGCGGCGACGAACAGGGCATGGTGCTCTTTCTCAAGGACGCGGCCCAGGGTCGCGGCGAAGTCCGCGACTACCTCCTCTGGGGCGACATGGCGGCGAAGTACGGCGACCCCGACTCCGCCGAACTCGCCTACCGCACCGCGGTGCGCATCGAAACCAGGCCGACCGTACTGACCTACTGGAAACTCGCCCTTTTCTATGAGTCGATCGGCAAGACGGAGGCCGCCACCCACCGCCTTCGCCAGGCCTATGCGATCGAGCCGGACAATCCGCAGATCATCGAGAAACTCCAGTCCTACTACGCCGTCGTCGGGCCGAGTCTGAAGATCGCCCCGGATCGCTGATCGCGTTCCGCAGCCGGCGCACCGCCCATGGCATCAACCGGATCAGGACAGCGCCTCACTGACCGTCTCGCCCTGCTGAGCGAGATGACGCGCCTGCGCCTGCTGCGCCTGCTTGAAGCGGAAGAACTCGGCGTCGGTGAACTCGCATCGATTCTGCAGCTGCCCCAGAGCACCGTCAGCCGCCACCTCAAGGCGCTCCTCGAAAGCAACTGGATCATCCGCCGCTCGGAGGGGACGGCGAGCAGGTACCGCCTGGTCGTTGCATCCCTCGACGCGGAATCGCGCGAACTGTGGGAAATGGCGCGGCGTCAACTCGGCGCGCCGCCGCAGGTGCGACAGGACGATCATCGTCTCAAGCAGACTCTCGCGAAGCGCGCCACCGATACGATCGCCTATTTCGGCCGCGTCGGCGGGGAGTGGGACACGGTCCGGCGCGACCTCTTCGGTTCGTCCTTCGTCGAGGAAGCGCTGCTCGCGCTGATCGATCCGAAGTGGGTGGTGGCGGACCTCGGCTGCGGGACGGGCGACATCGCCGCGCGCCTCGCCCCGCTCGTCACGGCCGTTCACGTCGTGGACATGTCCAAGGCCATGCTGGCGGCCGCGCGCAAGCGCCTCGCCTCCCACGGCAACGTCAGGTTTCATCAGGGCGACCTGACGCATCTGCCCCTCGATGATCGCAGCGTCGATGCTGCCGTGATCTCCCTCGTGCTTCACCACGTCCTCGATCCCCGCGTCGCGATCGCCGAGGCGGCCCGCGTCCTCCGCCCCGGCGGACGGCTGCTCGTCATCGACATGGTCGAACACGATCGCGAGCAGTACCGCCAGACGATGGGTCACAAGTGGCTGGGGTTTCGGCCTCATGACATGGCGGGTTGGTTCACCGCCGCGGGACTCGGCGAAGTGCGGATCATTCAACTTCCCCCCGACCCGAGCGCGAAGGGGCCCGACCTCTTTGCCCTCGCGGGGACGCGGGCTGGCGGTTGAGTCGCTGTGCTCAGGCAGGGCGATCGCGCTTTCGTCGTCATGCCCGCGGAGGCGGGCATCCAGCGAGGTGGCAATACTCATCCGAACCGGTTTTGGCGATCGAAACAGAAACTTCTGGCGTGACTGCATTCCCGTTCCGGCCTTCGCTGGGAGCAGGCTCTGTGCGGGAATGACGAAAACGCGATTGCCCTGTGTGCTCACGCTTGTCCCGACGGGAATCTGCTTCTACACTCCATCCGGATGAACGGATGAATAGGCGGTGGCCCTCCGCGGTTGCCCACTCATCCACCCGCAATGCACTCAGTCGCAAAGGATGCCCCCGACATGACCACCATCGCTCCCGCCAGACCTGCCGCCGGTACCGCCCCCGCGACCACCCGGCCCCCCTTCAAGGTCAAAGACCTCAGCCTCGCCGAGTGGGGCCGCAAGGAGATCATGCTCGCCGAGGATGAGATGCCCGGCCTCATGGCCTGCCGCGCCAAGTACGGCCCGGACAAGCCCCTCAAGGGCTTCAAGATTATGGGCTCACTGCACATGACTGTGCAGACCGCGGTCCTCATCGAGACGCTCGTCGAACTCGGCGCCGATGTCCGCTGGGTCTCGTGCAACATTTTCAGCACCCAGGATCACGCGGCCGCGGCCGTCGTCGTCGGCCGGCCCGAGTCCGGCGGAACGGTCGCCAACCCCAAGGGCACGCCCGTCTTCGCCTGGAAGGGCGAGACGCTCGAAGAGTACTGGTGGTGCACCGAGCAGGCGCTCTTCTGGCCCGACGGCTC
>JBDIVQ010000138.1:0-8801 GCA_039794345.1 Phycisphaerae bacterium
CCCGCCGCCGATGATGACGACGAGCAATCCTCCGCCAACTGGCCTTCCTTCCGCGGCCCCTTCGCGCGCGGCTATGACGACAGCCATCCCCTCCCCGACACATGGAACGTCGCCACCGGCGAGAACATCCTCTGGAAGACCCCCATCGACGGCCTCGCGCACTCCTCGCCCATCATCCACGGCGATCGCATCTACCTCACCACCGCGACCAAGGAGGGTGAGGCGGAACTCAAGGTCGGCCTCTACGGCTCGATCCAGCCGGTGCAGGACGACTCCATCCACCAGTTCAAGGTTCTCTGCCTCAACCGCGCCGACGGCTCGATCATCTGGGAGAAGACCGCGTGGGAGGGCGTGCCCGAGATCAAGCGCCACCCCAAGGGCAGCCACGCCGCCTCGACCCCCGCGACCGACGGCCGGCACGTCGTCGCCTTCTTCGGCTCCGAGGGGTTGTATTGCTACACCGCCGCGGGCGAACTCCTCTGGTCGCGCGATTTCGGCACGCTCGACTCGGGCTTCTTCATGATGCCCGAGGCGCAGTGGGGCTTTGCGAGTTCGCCGATCATCTTCAATGATCGCGTGATTGTGCAGTGCGACGTGCAGGACGGTTCCTTCCTCGCCGCGCTCGACCTCGCCACCGGCGAAGAGATCTGGCGCACGCCGCGCGAGGAGGAGCCGACCTGGAGCACCCCCACCATTCACGTCGATGGCGATCGCACCCAGGTCATCTGCAACGGCTGGAAAGAGATCGCCGGCTACGACATCGAAACCGGCGCGCGACTCTGGCATCTCGTCGGCGGCGGCGACATCCCCGTCCCCACTCCCGTCGTCAGCGGCGAACTCATCTACATCACCAATGCGCACGGCCGCATGGCGCCGATCTACGCCATCCGCACCGACGCCAACGGCACGCTCGAAATGCCCGCCGACGGCACGGGCAACCGGCACATCGCCTGGGCCTACAGCCGGCGCGGCAACTACATGCAGACGCCCCTCATCTACAAAGGCCTCGCCTACTTCTGCTCCGACGCGGGCATTCTCTCATGTTACGATGCGCAGACGGGCGAGCAGCATTACCGCGAACGCCTCGGCGAAGGCCGCGCGGGCTTCACCAGTTCACCCGTAGCCGGCGATGACAAACTCTACTTCACCAGCGAAGAGGGGCAGGTCCACATCATCCGACCCGGTGTTACATTCGAGAAGTTGGCCATCATCGACCTCGGCGAAACCCACATGTCCACCCCGGCGATCGCCGAAGGCGTGATCTACTTCCGCACCCGCGGGCATGTGATTGCGGTGGGGTCGGCGAAGGAATGATGATTGACGAGCGGCGCCCGCGAGGAAGCGGGTTTCCAGCCCGAGGTGCAACCGCGCCCGAAGCGAGACCGAAGCATCAGCGAGGCCTAACGCGTGCCGCGCTGACAATGCCCAGAGCCCGTGCTCACGCGTGGGGCTCGGTTCCCATCATCGCATAGCGATGTTCCGAGCCCCGACCGTGAGGGAGGGTCTTCGCCGTGTACGCGCAGTTGATGCATCGAAGGCCTGGCGTCATCCGAAGCGAGCCCGAAGCGTGAGCGAGTCGGCGGGGGCGCCGCGACACCAATCCACTCGTCCTCGCTGGCGCGTCGGCCTGGTATCGTCCCTCCAGATCCCGCGCCGACGCGCGGGGCTCGGTTCCGACCGCCCCTTCGCGGCTCAATGGCGCGCACGCGCTCAAGTGCCGGGCCTGCGCCCTTCGACGCGCTCAGGATCTTCGACACAGCCGGGTGCCGTGGTCGAGCGACGCTCCGGGAGCGCGGGCCACGCGAGCGCGCGAGTGATGATCGAACCGGTTCGAGCGCCCGTCCGCGCGACGGCGTGGCCCTCCGGTCGCAGAGCCGACCTCCTGACCACGGCACCCGCGCTACCCCATCTTCGGATCAATCAGCGCCTTGACGACCGTTCGCGACTCGACGGCGGCGAGGGCTTCGTTGGTCTGCGTCAAACCGAAACGCTGCATGCGCATCTCGGCCCAGGGCTTTGCCCGCTGCGGGTCCTTGAGAATCTCCACGCCTCGGTAGAAGTGGGAGAAGTCCGAGCCCCAGCAGCCGCGCACGTCGAGATGTTTGCGGTTGAGATCGAGATGGGGGTTGAGGGGGATCTCGCCGTGGTCGGTGTACTGGCCGACGACAACGACGCGGCCGGCGTCGCGCGTGAAGCGCATCGCCTGCACGACGGCCGCGGGCGCGCCGGTGGCCTCGATTGTAATATCCGCGCCGCGCCCCTGCGTGTGCGAGTGGACCCATTCCACGCGCGCTGCATCATCATGCTCCATGAAGTCGAGCGTTGCCGTCGCGCCGGCATTCACTGCGGCATCGAGGCGCGCGGCAGGGTTGCCGATGCACAGCACCTTGAGCGCCCCGGCCATGCGCGCGAAGACGATCGCCGACAACCCAACCGGCCCGCTGCCGAGCACGAGCACCGTGTCGCCGAGGCGCACCTCGGCCCGGTCGATCGCGTGCAGGGCGGTGGGCAGCGAGCAGCCCGCGGCCATGTAAGTCTCAAAGGGCAGGTCATCGAGGCGGATGCAGCGCGTTCCGGGCTTGAGGTAGAGTTGCTCTGCCCAGCCGCCCGTCAGGCCGTCGGCGAGGCCGAAGGTGATGCCGTAGACCTTGCGATGCGGGCAGCGAGTGGAGGCTTTGGCGACGAGGCAGTGCCAGCAGGCGTTGCAGGTGCCGTGCACATCGAGGAAGGTGATGCGGTCGCCCTCGCGCAGGGGCCGGCCGTGAACGTCGAGGAGTGTGCCGCGGATTCTCGTGAGCACTCCCGCTGAGACGTGGCCGGGGATGATGGGATAGGGCACGCCGGCGAGGCGGCCGTCGCGGAGATGGACATCGGTGCCGCAGACTTCGGAGAGATGAACGTCGAGCACGCCGCTGTCGGGTTCCAGGGCAGGCTCGGGCAGTTCGCGAGTCTCGATGGGCCGGCCGGGTTGCAGCATGACGGCGGCGAGAACGGTGGACATGGGGAGGCTCCACGGGAGTGATGTGCAGAGCGTAGGAGCGTCGGAGGCGGAACTTTCACCACAAAGGACTCAAAGGCACGAAGGGGGCACAAAGAGGAAACTGAGATCGTGGCAAGGCAGGGAGGTGAACGGATTCACTGCTCGGATCGGCCGAAGATCGGCTCGCCGCACTCGGGGCAGTTGGGTCCGGGCGAGCCGCGCAGGTCGTAGCCGCAGTTCAGGCAGACTGGAAATGATCCCTCGCGGGCCAGGCGTTGAATCTCCTCCTGCATGGCGCTGCGGATGGCGCTGATCTGCACGTGCCAGACGGCGCAGAATGCAGCGAGCGCACCCATCGCGACCGCGACCGACGCCAGTGGCGACCACTCCATCAGCAGCGACATCGACGCCATCATGCACGTCATTCCAAAGACGAAGAACGCGATGACCGCAGCACCCGTCGAGACGAGAAACATCAACGGATACACCCACCAGCGCACGCGGGCAAGCACCTCAACCCGGCCGCGCTCATCGAGATGCTCCAACTCCGGAAAGCGGCCGATGCGCCAGATCATTCGGCTCCTGAGTTGCCGTTGAGTTAGAACCGATACCCCTTCTTCTCCCAGTCGGCGCGGCCGGAGAAGAGAAGCATCTCTCCGCCGACCGCCGAGCCCCACGGCCAGATTGTGCCGCCGATCCACCGCAACGTGGAGATCACGGGCAGAAGAACCGGAAGCCCACCTCTTCAGCGAGGGCCGAGTTCGCTCCACCACTTGAAGAGACGCATCGAGGTACTCCTTTGGCCATTTCACCGGGTCGGGGCGCGCGAACTCAGCATGCCCCTTCCGCCCGGTCCCGCCGATCAGTCGCCGTACACTTCGCTGCGGTGAGCGATCACCAGAACATCGACGCGTTCGGCTCTTTCGTCTATGCGGTAGATGATGCGCCAGTCGCCGACCCGGTAGCGGAGGTAACCGGCGAACTCGCCGGTGAGCCGTCGGATGTTGTTGTGGCGCCGCGGCTGGCGCTCCAGTTGTGCAAAGCAGCGTGCAAGTTTGTTCGCCAGAGGTCGATCGTCGCGGGCAAAGAAGGCGCGAGCCTCCGGCGACAGCACGACTTCAAACATCAGACCGGACCTTGCGCCAGTTCACTCCTTTTCCCGCCGCGACCGCCTTCTCGGCGGAGGCGAGGCGCTCGCTCATCGGCGGCCGGCTCAGGTAGTCCACATAGTCCGCCAGCGACTCGAGGCGCTTGGCGGGGACACGGTCCACGGCCTTCTTGATCTTCCGGCGCAGGTCAACGGTGCTCATGCGTCGATGATACGCCGCATGAATCACCCCTGTCTCGATCTCTCCGCTGCGACGCCGCCGGCGCGCCCTCACCCCATCGCATCCCAGATCACCTTCGTGTCGGTGAACTGGCGGAAGCGGGTGACCTTGCCTTCGGCGAGATCGTAGACGTGCGCTGCGGGGCTGCGCATGGCCTTGCCGGTGCCGCGGTGAACGCCGGAGTAGGTTCCGATGACGACGATGGTGGTTCCGGCGTCGAGGTACTCCTCAATCTCGAATTTCCACTGATCCCAGTCGTGGTTGAAGGTCTTGAAGACCTGCTCGACGACGTTCCGTGCCCCGCGTTTCGTCGAGCCTCGGGGGAAGCCTGCGTTCTGAATCCACTCGAGATCGGGTGCGCAGATTCGCAGGAAGGCCTCGTAGTCCTTGTCACGGAAGGAGCGGTAGAGTTCGCGCACGACGTCGAGATTGTTCACAAAGCGTCTCCTTCAGGCGCCCCGCCTTTCCCCGCCGCCGCGGCACTTCTTAGGCGTGCGCGGCGCATGAGACAACGGGCGGCCGATCGATCAGCGAGGACGAAGGTGAGCGCACCTCACGCGCCGTTCCGCGCTGCGTCCCCCGCAGGGGACATGACTCATGGCGGCGTTCGCACGGGCGAGGGGCCCATGCTCCAGTTCGCATCGGTCATCGGCACACGCCGAGACGGAAGTCGTCGAAGGTCGCCCAGGAACCTCCGCCGAAGCGGGTGCCCTTGCCCCACGCCGTCTCTTCCTGCACGATCTCGTTGCCGACGATGCGCACCACGACGGCGTGGGCGGCGACATAAATCGTCTGACCCGGCTGGAAGCCCAGTTCGCTCAGCGAGAGGTGAAAGACCACCTCCTGCGTCGGCGTCTGGAAGGTCTGCTGGAAGCGGAACTCGCCGATCTTCGGACTGCCGTTGGAGTTTCTGGGAAACTCGCCCGGGTCGGCGACGACCTCGAGTTGCACCTCGCGAATGTACCACTCGCCCGTCGTCTGGTAGCCGACGAAGAGCGAGGCGTTGTTGTTGGCGTAGGCGACGCGGCCGACGTTGATGTTCTGCGCCGCGCACAGGCCGGTCGCGCCGCGGCCGCAGATCCGCGCCACGCCCACGATCCGGTCAAACGAAGCGCCGGCCAAGACCTCAGCCGACGCGGGGCCGCTCATCATCGGCGGCGCGGGTGGAAGAGGCATGGACGCGCCGAGGCTCAGCACGCCGCTCATGACCATGGCAATGGAAGTCCACATACTCATTCTCCTCTCGACGGAAAGGACGGTGGCTTGCGCGTGCCGGGGGCGGACACGGGCCCAATGGCCCGCCGGCGCCGGACGACGGATAATGTTGGATGCGCTTCGTGGCGACGACTGCTGCTCGACCTGCGAACGAGGCCGATCGATGACGCCCAAGTATAGCGAGCCGCGGGTTTTGCGGCGACGAGGAATGGCCCCTGAACCGCAGCGCCCCGCCCCGTACCGGCTCAGTTCAGGTGTCGCGGGCGCCTCGGCACGCTCGCGGCGTTGAGCGAGAGTGCAGTGCGGAAGGGCAATCGCGATCGACCGCACCTGCACGCGCGCCATCGATCTCCGCCCGGAGCGGCGGCGATCAATGCCACCCCGCCCCGCGGCAATACGCCTGATGCGGAAGCGCCCTAGCCGCCCCCCACCACCGCCAGCGCAAAGCCGTCGTGCTTCTTCGCCCCGACCGTCTGGATAACCGTCGCGCTCACGCGCCGGTTGCGCCCGGCGTGCTCGATGAAACGGCGCACGCCCTGCACCGCCGGGTCGTCGCTTTCGCCGTCGAGCACCGCCCCCTCGCGCACCACGTTGTCCACGACAATCAGGCTGCCCGGCCTCGCCAGGCGCACCGACCAGTCAAAGTAGTCGGCGATGTGCTCCTTGTCGGCGTCGATGAAGAAGAGGTCGAACGGCCCGGCCTTCTCGGACGCGAGGCGCGGCAGCGTCTCCAGCGCCCGGCCGACGCGCACCTCGACCACGGATTCAAGGCCGGCGAGCGCGAGGTTGCTGCGCGCGATCCCGGCGTGCCGGGGGCTGGCTTCGAGACTGATGAGCCGGCCACCCGTCGGCAGCGCCCGGCCGAGCCAGATCGTGCTGTAGCCCCCCAGTGTGCCGATTTCGAGGATGCGGCTGGCGCCCATCGCCCGGGCGAGCAGGTGGAGCATCTTGCCGTGGCAGGCGGAGACGTGTATGGGGGGCAGCCCCGCCGCGGCACTCCGCGCCACCACCTCCTCCAGCACGGCGTCATGCTCATGCAGGTGTTCGCAGGCATAGTGGTCAACGTGTACCCAGAGTTGCTCGGTCATGAGGAGCAATCGTAGTCCGGGGACCGGTCGAGCCCGAAAACCAGCGAGCCGGACAGATCACAGCCGCCCACGACCCCAGAATTGGGGAGAAAAAGGGGAGGGATTCCGTCGAGACCCCTTGCCCGAAATCGATTTATGCTGTACAACTTCCACATCGGCGGGTTGTGGAGACCGGCCACGTGGTACAGGTCCTCAAGACAGAAGGAGAAGGGACATGACGTCAAAGATTTGCTCGAGGTTCATTTGCACGGGGAGCGCGCTGCTGATGACGACGGGCGCCCTCGCGGCCCCGCCTGCGGAGTACGCCGGGCCGGAGACGTTTGCGAGCGATCGAGTCGTCGAAGCGCAGTTCGTGGCGGACCAGAACGTCCTGCCGCAGGGGTGCAACACGACGTTCTACGACTCGGGAGATGCGTTCGTCTTCAACACGGGCCGCACGGTCGGCACGACCACGATGTGGGAAGTGTACCAACCCTTCATGCTCAACGCGGACTACGAACTGTGCGCGATCGCGACGGACGGGTGGTACGTGACAGGGTCGCCGACGACGTTCCGCGGCTCGATCTTCCCAGATAACGCGGGGACGCCCGACATCACGAACGAACTGGCCGGGGCCGACTACAACCTCGGAGGCTCGGGCTCTCCGGACTGGGTCACGCAGCAGGTGACTCCGGTGTGCCTTCAGGCAAACACGCTCTACTACTTCGGCGCCCGCGCCACGGGAGATCACTGGAGCGCCATCTACCGTGACACGGTGAACGGCGGGAGTCTGATGCAGTCGTTCTCCATCCGTCTCGGCAACTTCGGCGAGCGCTTCAGCGCCCCGCCGATCTGCCTGAGGCTCTACGGCGTGCAGGGATGCGGCGGCGGCGGACCCACTCTGCGCATCAGCGGCGACTGCCCCGGCCAAGTGACGGTGGCGTGGGCTAATGCCACGCCGAGCCGCCCCATGGGCATCGCGCTGGCGAACAGCACTGGCAACTTCGTCATTCCCGGCGGTGCCTGCGCCGGCACGCAGACCGGCCTGAGCGGCAGCGGCATCCAACTCGTCTACCAGGGCAACACCGGCGCTAACGGGTCCGGTCAGGTCTCCGGCAACGCCGGCACCGCCGCCTGCCGCAAGTACCTGCAGATGTTTGTGGTGGACGGCAGCCCCTGTGCCGCGAGCAACGTCGTCCAGATCCCGTGATCTGACCGAACTCAACGGTCAGAACCTCGATCAGGCAACAATCTGGCAGCCTCGCTCTTCGGAGCGAGGCTGCTTTTTCCTAGGTCCGTGGCTTGTCAGGGCCCGCCCGCACCGGGGGTCCAGAATGTCGAAACGGGGTGAAAAACGGGCAGCCACCTCGATGAGGTACGGTACAATGAAGGATGCGGTGTCGGAGACGTTCCGACGGTTCTTTCGTGGTCGAACAGGAAGGAGAAACTGAACATGCGACGTGACTTTGTACTTTGCATCGTGGCAACGGGATTGATCGGCGCGGGCGGAACGGCTCTCGCCCAGTTCAACAATGGTGACTTCGAGACGGGCAACAGCAACGGGTGGACGATCCGGAATACGCCCAACGGGGTCGGCGCTCCGGGAACGGTCGAGCAGTACGACATCGACGGCCCCGGACCGAAAGGCTCGACCTATGCCGCTAAATTCTCGGTCGGCCAGCAGAACTTCAGCTCGGGTGTCCAGGAAGGGGTCGAGGTCGTCCAGTCCCTCAACCTGACTCAGGGCGTGACCTACACGATCTCGTACTCGTGGGCCACGCGGCGCGATTCCAGCGTTCAGAATGCGGCCGGGGGACGCTTCCACGTCATCATTGACGGCAACATCATCGGAACGCCCTACGACTCGGGAGCGATCGGCGGTGGCGCCGGCTGCTGCAAGTACGGCGACTACTCCGTCCAGTACACGGCCACGACCACTGGTCCGCACGAGATCGGCGCGCGAATCACGCGACCCTATCTCTCGCCGGGCGATGTCTTCCAGTACGTGGACGACTTCGACATCGACCCGCCGACCGGCGGCGGCGGCCCGACGCTGCGCATCAGCGGCGACTGCCCCGGCCGCGTCACCGTCGCCTGGGCGGACGCCACGCCGAGCCGCCCGATGGGCATCGCGCTGGCCAACAGCACCGGCAGCTTCGTCATCCCCGGCGGCGCCTGCGGCGGCACCCAACTCGGCCTGAGCAACTCCGG
>JBDIVQ010000139.1:0-8797 GCA_039794345.1 Phycisphaerae bacterium
GACGCCATCCGCCTCACCGCCGGGGTGCTCTACCCGCTGCTGCACGAACTTGAAGCGGCCCGCCTCATCGAGTCGTCGTGGGAGACGGTGCGCAGCGAGCGGGCCGGTGAGTCGAGCGCGGGGCGCAAGCGCAAGTGGTATCACATCACCGCCAAGGGCCGACGCCGCCTGCACCAGCGCATCACGGCCCACCGCGCCTTTCAGTCGATGATCGAGGCGTTCTTTCCGCCGCCCGCCGACGAGGAGGCTGCGACATGAGCACCGCCCTGATCGAACGCGATCCCCCCGCCGCCGACGAGGCCCACGACTCGATCGACACCTGGCTTGCCGTCCTCGTGCGCCTGCTGCACGTCTCGCCGCATCAGAGCGAGGCGATCCGTGATGAGATCGAGGCGCATCTGCGCGAGCGGGTGCGCGATCTGATGATCGCGGGCGTCGCCGAGCACGATGCGATCCGCACTGCCATCAGCGAACTGGGCGAAGTCGCCGAACTCGCCAGTCGTTTCAGCCACGCCTCCAAACTCAGAATCAGGAGAACCATCATGAACATCGCCGTTCTCGGAGTGGGCGCTGTGGGCATCGCCACGGCCACGATCATGTTCAACGGCCCGCAGCAACCCGACTCGCGCCTCTCGGTCTTCCAGCCGCCAGCGACCGCCTCCACCGCCGCTGCGGCCTCCGCCCTCAACGACCGAACTGTGCCCGCCCCGTTCAACGGCACTGAACTCGGCGAAGTGCTGCGGTTTCTCGCTCAGGCGGCGGACCTCGACATGATCATCGACCGGAACGCGCTGGAGGAAGCGCATATCGCCCTCCATGAACCGATCACGCTCAACCTGAGCACGCCCCGGCCGCTGCCGCAGGTGCTCGATCTCGTCGCCGCCCAACTCGATCACGCGTTCGCCTGGCGCGCTGCCGACGGCATTCTCGAAATCTCGACCGCGGAAGTCTTCGATCGCCGCGAGATCGTTCTCGCCTCCTTCGACGTGCAGAACGTGCTCGATCTGATCTGGGCGACCAGCGGCGACGATGAGAGCGCCACCGAGCGCCTCGAATCGCTCATCATCGAATACGTCGAGCCATACGCCTGGCAGGTCAACGGCGGCGACCTCGCCAACGTGAGCGTCGTCGGCGGCAAGATGTTCGTCAAGTCGCCGGCGCGATTCCACGAGCCGATTCAGTGGATCCTCGGCCAACTTGAAGAGAGCGCCGCGGCCCAGGCGTCGAGGCCGGCGCAGACTCGCTCCTCTTTCGGCCTTTCAAGCGGCTCCATCGGCGCCGGCGGGCGGCGCTTCTCCACGATGACCGGCGGCGCCTCGAGCGGGACCGCGCCGGGCGCGGCCCCGACTCGATCCGTCGGCGGGGGCGCAAGCGCAGCGCAGGCTCTGCCGCCTTCGGCGCTGGACCCCACCAGCAGCCCCGCGCCGGCCGCGCCGGGCCTGCCCGCCACAGGCGCCGGTGGTGGAGGGGCTGTCGCACGCCCTTGGGATCCCCTCGCGCCCCGAGTGACCGCGCCTCCATCTTCTTTGCAGCCCCCCGCGAAGGGTCCGGAGCAGCCCTCGCCGATCGACGAACCGGCCGACGAGCCGATCGACGATCCGACCGAAACTCAAACCGGCTCAGGCGGCGGGAAGTAATCCGCCCTGAATTGCGGCGGCCTCGCTCCCGGTTCCGTTGCCTTCGGCGCGAGGCGGGTTACTCTCGAGAGAAAACCCGCCTCGCACACTGCACGAAGGAGAGGGACATGCGGATCGAGAGCCAGTCGTTCAACCACAACCAGGCCATTCCCGATGAGTTCGCCTTCTGCGTGCCTGATGCGAAATCCCGCGTCGCGCTGGGCCGCAACCGCAACCCGCACCTTTCCTGGACCGATGTGCCCAAGTCGGCGAAGTCGCTCGCGCTGATCTGCGTGGACACCGACGTGCCCACCGTCGGCACGGATGTGAACGTCGAGGGACGGACCGTCAAGGCCTCACTGCCGCGCTGCGACTTCTATCACTGGGTGATGATCGACATTCCGCCGACGTGTACGGGCGTGAAGGCGGGCGAGTGCAGCGACGGCGTCACGCCGTGCGGCAAGCAGAACCCGCCGGGGCCGAAAGGCGCGCGCCAGGGAAAGACGAACTACACCGACTGGTTCGCCGGCGATCAGGACATGGGCGGCGTCTACCGCGGCTACGACGGACCCGCCCCGCCGTGGAACGACGAGCGCCTGCATCATTACCACTTCCGCCTCTTCGCTCTCGACGTGCCGCGACTCGACGTCCCCGACGACTTCGGCGGGCCGGAAGCGATCGAGGCGATGAAGGATCACATCCTGGCGGAAGCGGAGATTGTGGGGACGTACACGCTCAATCCGAAGATGCGATGATCGGGACCGAATCTCCGCGCGCGAGCACAGGTCCTGGACAGGTGGTGGCGCGAAGACTGATGAACAGCGAAGACCCTCCCTGACGGTCGGGGCTCGTTCAGCCGCTTCGTTTGGGTTTGCGACCGCCTAGCGTCGCGGTGAGTGCGGATCGATTCGAGGGGAGTGAGCGGACCGTGACTGCTGTCGGGTGGGGTGCAGCAAATCGCCGGCCGCGCGCGGCGGGGGCGGCACAGCGCCCCGCCCGTCTGCCACCAGGGAATGTCCCAGCCTGCAGCGGAACAACCTCACAACCCATCGGTGATGAGGTAGTCCTTCTTCCTCGCCAGCGGGGCCCAGAGCATCATGTCATCCAGGCTTTCGAGGGTGCGCATCTCGCTGTGGCCATCCATGAAGGTCACGCAAGTGCGCTTGTTCCAGCGCTCGGCGACGTAGCCGACCAGTGCGGCCGAGTTGCGGCTGTTGAGGTCCCACTCGCGCTGGGAGAAGTACGGCGAGCGGATCTCGAAGAACCCCTCGCCATGCACCGGGTCGAAGGGCTGGCCCTGCGAGGCGTAGACGGAGTCGGCGAAGACGATCATGCGGTCGGGCATGCGCACGTCCTCGATCTTGCGGGCATAGAAGGGTCCCCACCGGGAGAGGGCGTTGGGGTCGAAGGCGTAGAAGCGCGAGTCGCCGCCGAGGAAGCGCCCGTTGAGGCCGAAGCGCGGAAAGATGCTGCGCTCGTAGGTGTCGGTGTCGGGCTCGCGGTCGTAGTAGAGGGCCTTCCAGTTCCAGTCCACATACTTGATGAGGCGCCAGGGATAGCGGTTGGAGACGGGCGGGCCGAGACGGCGTCCTTCGCGGTCGAAGACGATGAGGTTGTCGGCGTAGCCGATGAGCAACCGGCCGTCGTTGTCATCCGCGTAGAAGCCGTAGGCGAGCTGGAGTTGGCGGACGGCGGAGATGCCGGTGGCAGCGCGGGCGGCGATGCGGGCGCGCGAGATGGCGGGCATCATCAGGCTGATGAGCAGGGCGATGATGCTGATGACCACGAGGAGTTCGATGAGGGTGAAGGCCCGACGGCTCAATGGGCGGCGGGGGGCTTGACAGGGGAGATCGGCAGCGGTCGGATGAAGGGTCATGAGTGCCTCCTGGGCCCCACAGCGGGGCGCTCGGGTAATTGAGACTTCATGGTACCGATCGACCGAATGGGGGCAACGGGGTGAAATGCTTGAAATGACGCTCTTTCGCTCGTCAATGCATAAGTCATTCATCTGCAGATGCTTATTGTGCTCCGTCAGGGTGATTTCCCTGATCGTGGCTGGTTCGCTTGACTGTTGAGATTGAGTCTCAAATATCTCCTGCTCGTCGCTGCCTCTCGGCGGAACGCGATTCCGCCCAGTCCGAATCGTGCCTCGGCGCCGACCATCATGCCACGCCCCGTTTGCGACGAGTCGGAGGAAAGGGCGCTGCCGCTCGTTCGGCCTCACTCGCGGAGGATCTCGCCATGACCCGTTCCCGCACCGTGCTTTCGTGCCTCACCGCTCTCGCGCTCGCCTCCTCGGCCGCGCAGGCGCAATTCAACGTCGGAACCCCCGACAACGACGTGTGGGTCTACCCCCACGCCGGCAATCCCGGCGGGGATCCGGTCATCCGCCTGTGGGGCGACGGCGTCAACGACATCAACCCGACCGGCTATCCGGGCACGCTCGAAACCCAGCCCTACTTCTCACACGGCTTCTTCTCGTGGGATCTCTCCGGCGTTCCGGGCAACTGGCGGTGGAACGGCGCGACGATCACCCTCACCGTCACGCCCGACACCAACTATGACCCGCAGCGCTACGACGTCTACCTGCGGCTGCTGTCCGACTCCTTCGACGAGTTCACGTGGGTGTACGGCGTGGGGCCGTATCCGATTCCCGGCGTCAACAACCGCATCAAGGGCGACGACAGCCGCGCGGCCAACGGGCCGGGCTCGACGATCACCTTCCGCATCCCGCGCAACGTGCCCACCAACATCCTCCAGTCGTGGGCGCGCGCCCGGCGCATGAACTTCGCCATCACCTGCACCGCCGACTACCTCATCCAGCGGCAGATTATCCGCGTCGCATCGGAGGAGAACGCCCTCTACAGCGGGCCCCAACTCGTGCTCCAGTGATCTGACTCGCGGCCCGGCAGCGCGCCGGGCAGACCGCGCCGGCGGCACGATCGGACGAGACTCCGATCGGCCGCCGGCATCTGTTGACTCAACGCATCCCGGAAGGACGAAAGGACGGCAGCGTGAATCTTCCGAAGTGGGTGACGCGATTGGCGGCGGCGAGCGTTCTATTCTTTCTTCTCAAGGGGCTGGCCTGGCTGGCGCTCGCCGGGGCGGCGGTTTTCGGCCTGGCCCGCACCTCCGGCTGAGAGCCGCCGGTCCGGTTCGGGGAAGGAGAATCGCAGCGTGAACGGCACGACCGAAGGCATCATGGCGCGACTGCGGCAGGAGACGGCGGAACTGCACCGCCAGGCCGAGTCGCGCCCCCTCCAGAAGCATCTCGGCAGCGGCACCCTGCCGCGCGCAACCTACGCCGCATGGATGAGCCAACTGCTTCTTGTGCATGAACTGCTGGAGCGACTGCTCGATGAGCAGATTGAGCGCGCTTCACACTCCGGCTTTGCGCAGGTCTGGCAGTCGCTGGCCCGCCATTCCGGCAACCTTCGATCAGACCTCGCCCACCTCGGCCTTGACCCTGACTGCGCCGAAGCCCTCGACGCCACCGCGGCCCTTCTCGCCGACCTGCGCGAGTGGGGCGAGCGCGGCGACGTCGCCCTCCTCGGCGCCCTCTATGTCCTCGAAGGCTCCATGAACGGCAACCGCTTCATCCGCAAGGCGCTCCAGCGAGCCTACGCCTCGCCCGATGGCGCCGGCCTCTCGTACCTTGATCCCTACGGGGAGGATCAGCGCGCGACGTGGCAGGCCTTTCGCGAGCGCATGGACGCGGTGGGATTTGACGCGGGCGAGTGCGACGCCATCCTCGGTGGCGCCAACCGCATGTTCCGAGGCATCGGGGAGATCAGCGATGAGCAGTTCGAGGCGATGCCCGTCTGAACTATGATGGCGGAGCATGCGACCGCATGATCAACCGCCGCGCCGCCGCACGACTCGCGCTGAAAGCGGCAAGGGGCTGCGCCTGTTCGTGGCGATCTATCCGCCGCGCGACGTGGCGGAGCAGATGCTTCGCTGTGCGCGGCTGCACCTGCACGAGCATGCAGCCCGCTACGAAGGCGCCGCGGCGCAGTTCGTCGCACTTGAGCAGGTGCATCTGACACTCCACTTCCTCGGCAACGTCTCCGCTCGCGACCTGCCCGAGACGATCGGGAGCATCGACCGCGCCAAGAAGGGGCTGCACGCGTTTTCGCTGATCCCCGGCGCCATCATTGCGTTGCCGCCGAGCGGACGGCACAAGCCGCGCCTCATCGCCATCGAGACCGATGCCCCCGCCGACCTGCTCGAACTCCAGCGCCGCCTGGCGCAGCGCTTCGCCCGCCCGGCGCGGGAGAAGCCCGGCGACCGCTTCCTGCCGCACATGACGCTCGCGCGCTTCCGATGGAGCCGGGGAGGTGAGCCGCTTGAACATCCCGCGTGGAGAGGTCCGATCGAGCAGCAGCCAACGCCTGCGTTCTTCGATGTGACCGAGTTCCACCTTGTCAAGAGCGTCCTGCGCCCCGACGGCGCGCAGCACCAGAGCGTGGCGAAGTGGCCGCTTGTGGTGAAGTGATGCGTCGCGCGACGAGTGAGGCCCCCTGCGCACGGATATGATGCTCGAGGTGTTGCATGACGAAAGCGGCCAGTCGGATTCTCGGGGTATTTGCGTGCGCGTTGGCGCTTCTCCAGGCGTCCTGCGCCAGTGAAGCCCTCGAACGGGCTGTTTATGCGCAAGACGTCGCAGGCGTAAGGGGAGCGCTCGACAGGGGAGCGAACCCGAATCATCGCGTCGTTGAAACGCAATTCCTCGGCGCCCTCGTCGAACTGCAATTCAATTTCATCAATCAATCCGCGGTTCTCGTTGAAGCCGTGCGCACCGGCAACGTGGAGATCACCCGGATGCTGCTGGAGGCGGGCGCGGACACCACAGCGAAGGATTTCTACGGCAAGACCGCCCTGAGCGCGGCGGTGCTCGAGTGGCCCAACGGGACGGAACTCGTTCGCGTCCTCCTTGAGCACGGCGCCGATCCTGATCTGGCCTCCGGCTTCGGGTCCGTCGGCCCGCTGCTTGAAGCGATGTGGTACGGTCATCTCGACACCGCGCTGCTCCTCTATCCCATCGCCCAACTTCCCGAGTTCGACGATCACGATCGAATCCACCTCACTCAGAGTGATTTCGGACCGCTTGTGGCCGCGGTCGCCGACATGTACCAGAGCGGCGAGTTTCCCCCAAGGGAAGAGAGCCTCGCCGCGTTCCCCGCCGCGACGCGCGCGATTCTCCTCGGCCGACGCGACGACCTCCGGCGGTTGACCGCCGAAGGGAGCGAAGTTCTGGAGGCGCGCGACCGCTTCAACTTCACGCCGCTGATGTGGGCGGCGAGCCGGTTCGGGAGCGTCGAAATGACTCACTTACTTCTCGAAGCCGGCGCCGACGCGCGGGCCCAAGGGGATGGTCGATGGACGGCGCTCTATTCTGCCGTGGAGTCGGAAAACGCGGAGACCGTGCGCCTGCTCACCGCTGCCGGCGCCGACCCCAACGTAAAGGTTCAGTTCGAAATGGAGCGCCAGACGCTTCTCATGATCGCAGCGAGCGGCCGACGCGCCGATGTCGTGCGGGCGCTGCTCGATGCGGGAGCAGACCCGCACGTAGTGATCCACAATGGAGAGACGACCGCGCTCTCGCTGGCCGCGTACAACCCTTCCGGGGATCGGATCGCCATTGAGGCCATGATTCGCGAGGCGATGGAGTTGAACAAGGAGTCAGTCGCGCCCGAGGCGCATCGCTGATGAACCACGCGCCGCGCGCGCTATGATTGCCGTTCAAGAGCACAACGATCTCCAAGCGAAACTATGGCCTCCTCCAAAACCGAATCCGAAAAGATCATCTACTCGATGGTCGGCGTCTCCAAGTCCTACGACCGCAAGACGGTCCTCAAGGACATCTACCTCTCCTACTTCTACGGCGCCAAGATCGGCGTGCTCGGCCTCAACGGCTCGGGCAAGAGTTCGCTGCTGCGCATCCTCGCCGGCGTGGACGCCAACTTTGAAGGCAAGGTCTCCGCCGCGCCGGGCTACACCATCGGCTACCTCGAGCAGGAGCCCCTCGTCGATGAGACGCGCACCGTCATCGAAGTGGTCCGCGAAGGGGCGAAAGAGAGCCTCGACCTTCTCGCCGAGTTCGAGCGCCTCAGCGAACGCCTCGGCGATGATCTCAGTGCCGACGAGATGGACAAAGTCCTCGCGCAGCAGGGCGAGATACAGGAGAAGATCGACCACCTCAATGCCTGGGACATCGACAAGCAACTCGACATGGCGATGGACGCCCTGCGCTGCCCGCCGCCCGAATCGCCCGTCAGCATCCTCTCCGGCGGGGAGAAGCGCCGCGTCGCGCTCGTGCGCCTCCTGCTGCGCAAGCCCGACATTCTGCTGCTTGACGAGCCGACGAACCACCTCGACGCCGAGAGCGTCGGCTGGCTCGAGCAGCATCTCCAGCGCTACGAAGGCACCGTCATCGCCGTGACGCACGATCGCTATTTCCTCGACAACGTCGCGGGGTGGATTCTCGAACTCGATCGCGGCTCGGGCATTCCCTGGAAGGGAAACTACTCCTCCTGGCTGGAGCAGAAGCAGGCCCGCCTCGCCGTCGAGGAAAAGCAGGAGAGCAACCGGCAGAAGGCCCTCAAGCGCGAACTCGAATGGGTGCGCAAGAGCCCGCAGGGCCGCCAGGCGCGGAGCAAGGCCCGCGTGAGCCGCTACGAGTCGATGGTCAACGAAGACGTGCGCGAGAAGGCGAGCCAGATCGAGATCTTCATCCCGCCCGGCCCGCGCCTCGGCAACCTCGTCATCGAGGCCGACCGCGTGACCAAGGCGTACGGCGACCGCCTGCTCATCGACAATCTGTCTTTCTCACTTCCGCCGGGCGGGATCGTCGGCATCATCGGCCCCAACGGCGCCGGCAAGACGACCCTCTTTCGCATGATCACCGGCCGCGAGAAGCCCGACAGCGGCGCGATCCGCATCGGCCCGACGGTGAAACTCGCCTACGTCGAGCAGAGCCGCGATTCGCTCCCCGCCGGCAAGAGCGTCTGGGAAGCGATCAGCGACGGCGATGAGGAACTCAAACTCGGCCCGCTCACCGTCAACAGCCGCGCCTACGTCGCCCGCTTCGGCTTCACCGGCGCTGACCAGCAGAAGCGCGTCGAGAATCTTTCAGGCGGCGAGCGCAACCGCGTGCATCTGGCCCGCATGCTCAAGAGCGG
>JBDIVQ010000140.1:0-8722 GCA_039794345.1 Phycisphaerae bacterium
CCCAGCCCTCCCCCGCAGGGCCGGGGGAGGGAGTCACCGGCAGCCCGGCGGATGTCGTCTTCGTCGAGGTCGGCGGGACCGCGGGGGACTTCGAGAACGGCTTCTACATCGAAGCCCTGCGCGAACTGGCCTTCGAGGAAGGCCCGGGCAGCGTCTGCTTCGTGGCGCTGACCTATGTGATTGAGCCGGAGATTCTCGGCGAGCAGAAGTCCAAGGCGGCTCAACTGGGCATCAAGCGGCTGCTCGAGGTCGGCATCCAGCCGCACATCGTCGCCTGCCGGGCCAAGAACCCCGTGACCAACACGGTGCGGCAGAAGATTGCGATGTTCTCCAACGTGCCGCTCAACCGCACGTTTTCGATGCACGACCGCGAGTCGATCTACGTGATTCCCGATGCGCTGCGGGCGCAGGGGCTGGACCGGCAGGTGCTGTCGATTCTGAACCTGCACGACCGGGTGAACCAGGTCAATGAAGATGCAGCGCGCGAGAAGTGGGGCGGGTTCGTCGCGACTCTCACGCGCCCCAAGAAGCACAAGGTGACGATCGGCATCACCGGCAAGTATGCCGCGCTGCGCGACGCCTACGCCTCGATCGACAAGGCGCTGGAGCATTGCAGCGCGGAACTCTCCGCAGAGATCGACGTGAAGTGGATCGACACGACGGAGATCAATGAGAAGAACGTGGCGAGCGCGATGAAGGGGGTCAACGGCGTCATCGTGCCCGGCGGCTTCGGCGCCCGCGGCGTCGAGGGCAAGATCGCCTGCGCCCGCTTCTGCCGCGAGAACCACGTGCCCTACATGGGCATCTGCCTGGGCTTCCAGGTCGCGGTGATTGAGTTTGCGCGCCACGTGCTCGGCCTGAGCGGGGCGAACTCGACGGAGTTTGACGCCCAGTGCGCTGACCCCGTCATCAGCGAACTGCCCGAGCAGAAGCAGATCGAGGGGCTCGGCGGGACGATGCGCCTCGGCGGTCAGGAAGTGATCATCGAGCCGGACACCCTCGCGGCGTTTCTCTATGCCGACTGCCCGCAGCGCCGCGCCGCGGGATCCCAGGCCTCAAGCCCCAAGCCCCAAGCCCTATATGTGCGCGAGCGATTCCGCCACCGCTACGAGGTCGAGCCGAAGTACGTGGATCAACTTCAGGCGGCGGGGATGATCTTCTCCGGCCGTCATCCCAAACACCCCATCATGCAGGTGCTCGAGCTGCGGCGCGAGGATCATCCGTACTTCATCGGCGGGCAGTTCCATCCGGAGTTGACGAGCCGGCCGCTCTGTCCCAACCCGCTTTTCGCGGGGCTGATCGCGGCGGCGGCGCAGCACGCGAGGCCGGAGTTGAAGCCCGAGGAGGTGTCCGCCCGCTGGCTGCGCCCTTTTGTGCCGAGCACCTCCCCGGCCGCGGCTGAAATGGGCGCGGCGGCGCCGGCGGCGGTCGAAGCGCCGGCGGTTTCGGTTCCCGCGCACGCTTCGCCGGCCGCCCTGACGCGCTGAGGGGTTTTCGGCCAGCCGTGGACAGGGGTGGGAGCGGGGCGCCTCACGCCGGCGCGAGCGGCGTCTCGCGGGGTTGGTCGATCTCTCGCCGCGCGATTCAAGCCTCCCGGGCGGCAGGTCCGAAAGTACCAGTGCGGCGCCCTACGATTGCCCGTGCCGCCGCCCGCGGCCGGGCTACGAGGACTTTCCCATGAACGCGATGAGAATGCGAACGACGAGCCGACGCCGCCTGCTCCTTGCAGCAGTTCTTTCTCTCGCCGCGGGCGCAGGCTGCGGCTACCGCCCCGGCGGTCAGGGATGGAAAGGCTCCTCCGAGACATGGCGCAGCACCGAGTTCCTCCCCGCCACGCTCACCCTCGTGGACACGCGCAGCGGCGAAGAGGTCTGGACGCAGGACATTCCCGTCGGCTACCAGATGGTCACGCGGTTCATCGAAGGCGGCGGGCCTGACCGCGTCGAGCGCCCCGATCGACTCGAATACCAGATCTTCCAGAACGGCACGCACTACGGCAAACTGCGCTCCGCCGTCGCCGTCCCCCCCGCCAACTGCCGGCGCTGGGAGCTGACCTACCGCGATGCCCCCGAGTACGCTGAGGATGGCCTGCGCAACGGCTTCTTCGGCAACATGCCGCCCTGGCTCGAACTCCCCCCGCGAACGCCGCCGGACATCAGCGAAGACAAGCCGCTCTACGAAAACTGAGCCTGCGTTTCGGATCAGGCCCGGGACGGCACTCGTTTGGCGGGTGGTTCTGCCCTCGTTCGCCAGCCCCAGACCGTCGGATCGGCCTTTTCCGCGACTTTTTCCCGCCCTGAGGCAGGGTCGAATCCCCGAAAGGGCGCGTTTCTGCGCGCCTGCCGGAATCCGGCGCATCATTGCGCCGGTTTAAGGTATACTGGGCGCATCCGCGGCTGTAACGGCCGAGTCGGCCGGGCCGCAGAGGGCCGAACACGGAAGGAGTGAAAAGATGAAGAAGTCGATTCTGTTCGCAGCAGGGGTGATGGGGCTGGGGGCAGTCGCCTTCGGCCAGACGGGCACGCTCGATCAGCAGGCCCCCATGACCAACGCGTGGTACAACATCGGCGCCTCCTCGCTGACCTGGCAGCAGCAGGTGCGCGTCGGCATCGCCGGACAACTCGAGGGCTTCCAACTCACCATTGCCGGCAATCCCGGGGCGCAGTTCAACGTCCGAGTGCGCGCCGGCGACGGCTGGAACACGGGGCCCATCCTCTTCCAGAACCTCTTCACCAAGCCTGGAAGCGGCAACGAGATCATGTTCATCGACGTGACCTCGGCCAACATCAATCTCAACGTCGGCGACACTTTCGTCATCGAGACGCAGGGCAATGACACCGGCGCGGGGCTCATCGGAAGTTACGATCCGGCCAACCCGGGCTACCCCGAGTGGCTCTTCCTCAATGGCCCCGGCTGCTTCGCCGACTGCGGCTGGCGGCACGGCTTCAACACCTACATGCTCCAGGGCAGCCAGTTCTCCATCCGCCTCAGCGGATCGTGCCCCGGCCAGAAGACCCTCTCCTGGTCCGGCGCCGGCTCGGGCCAGATGGGCATCATCCTCGGCAGCGGCCCCGGCAACTACACCCTCCCGGGCGGCCCCTGCTCGGGCACGCAACTGGGCCTCTCCGGACCCGGCGGCCTGCAACTCTACAACATCATCGGGACCAACGGCGGTCAGGGACAGGTGACGGCTAACGTCGGCACTGCCGCCTGCGGCAAGTGGGTCCAGTGCATCAAGACTAATGACTGCTCGACGAGCAACGCGACCGGCCCGATCTGATCCTCAGTTCGGACGGCGACGCTCACATGCCGCACATGACGGGCCTCACCCTCTTCGGAGGGTGAGGCCGCTTTTGTCTCATCTCGTGCCGTACGCCGGCGCGATGCCGTGCGGCGCCCTGGTGTCGGGCAGTGTGAGTGCAAAGATCGCCGCATCGTCAGCGGCGCTTCGGTCAATTCAACCCCTCTTGCGAATCCTGTACCTCTTTGCGGCCGATTCCGAGCCGATTCGTACGGGCGGGACGCCCATGGTCCGGGCATCCCATCCGCCTCACTCCACCCGCACCACGCCGCTTCCGCCTTTGACGATCTCGCCGATGACGATCGGCTCTTCGCGCAGCCTCGTCAGGTGCTTCATCACCGAGTTGGCGAATGACGGGCGGACGATGAGCACGTAGCCGATGCCCATGTTGAAGACGTTGAGCATCTCGCCGCGCTCGATGCGGCCGTGCCTCTGGAGGAACGCGAAGACCGGCGGCACGGGCCATTTCGACGAATCGAGCACGGCGTCGAGATCGCCGGGCAGAGCGCGGCAGACGTTGCCGGGCAGGCCGCCGCCGGTGATGTGGGCCATGCCCGCGATGATCTTCTTCACGGTGTAATGCCGCAGGAGACGCACGATCGATCGCGTGTAGATGCGCGTCGGCGTGAGAAGCACCTGACCGAGCGTCTGCGCCGCGTCGAGTTCGGGGTAGATCCGGTTGAGATCGAGCCCGGCTGTGCTGACGATCCGGCGCACGAGCGAGTAGCCGTTGGAATGTACGCCCGAGGAGGGCAGGCCGATGACGATGTCGCCCGCTTCGACGCGCGAGGTGTCGATGGCGCGGTCGAGTTCGACGACGCCGACGGCGAAGCCGGCGATGTCGAAGTCGCCCTCGCTGTAGACGTCGGGCATCTCGGCCGTCTCGCCGCCGATGAGCGCGCAGCCGGCGAGGCGGCAGCCGTCGGCGACTCCCTTGACGATCGCCGTGCCCACCTGCGGATCGAGGCGGTTGACGGCGAGGTAATCGAGGAACATGAGCGGCTCGGCCCCCTCGACGATCATGTCGTTGACGCACATGGCCACGCAGTCGATGCCGACGGTGTCGTAGACGCCCAGTTGCGAGGCGAGTTTGACCTTGGTCCCCACGCCGTCGGTGCAGGCGACGAGGACGGGCTCTTTGTAATTGCGGCGGAAGAGCTTCTCGTTGTAGTCGAGGCGGACGAGGCCGGCAAAGCCGCCGGGGCGGTCGATGACCCGTGGGCCGTGCGTCTTGCGCATGAGGCTCTGGATCATGCCGACCATGGTGTCGCCGGCCTCGATGTCCACGCCGCTCTCGGCATAGGTCAGGGGTTTGCCGGCGTTGGAAGGCTCTGGCGACATGGTCTGCGTGCTCATTGAGCCAAAGGATAGCCGCGGGAGGGGGAAGGCATCGAGGGAACAGGGTCTTGGTTAGCCGCGACGCGGAGGCCCTGCGGAGCGGAGCGCTTCGACTGCCGCGCGGCGAGGTCGGCGCAGTGGCCCCCCGCGAAGGGTCGGAATGCCCCGATTGACGGTTTGCCGCGATCCCAATAGGATCGGGGACCGGTTTGTCGCTCCGGCAGGCCGGCCTTTTCGTTTGTGGTGGAGTGGAAGCGTGCGCCTCGCCCTCATCTCAGACATCCACGGCAACGTTGAGGCGCTCCGCGCGGTGCTGGCGGACATCGAAACGCGCGGCGTGGAAGGGGTCGTCTGCCTCGGAGACATCGTCGGCTATGGCCCCGATCCGCTGGCCTGCGTCGATCTCGTGGCTCAGAAGTGCCGGTGGTCGCTGCTGGGCAACCACGACTTCGGCGTCCTCTACGAGCCGACCAACTTCAACCCCGGGGCCGAGCAGGCCGCCTACTGGACCCGCGCCCAGTTCGAGAACGAGACGGACGAAGCCGCCCGCGCCCGGCGCTGGGCGTTTCTGAGCCAGTTGCGCGTGCGGGTCAAGTTCGGCGCCGAGAACCAGATCATCGCGGTGCACGGCTCGCCGCGGCGGCCCATCAACGAATACGTCTTCCCCGACGACGCGATCAACGGCACGCTCAAGATACAGCAGATCTTCGAGCGCATCGACAGGGGCGCCGTGGTCGGACACACGCACGTTCCCGGCGTCTTCACGGACGAACCCGATTTCTACACCCCGGCCGAGTTGAAGAACAAGTTCACCTTTCAGGACGGGGAAAAGTGCATGATCAACGTGGGGTCGGTCGGCCAGCCGCGCGACAACGACCCGCGCGCCAGTTACGTCGTGATCGAGGATGGCGGCGTCGAGTTCCAGCGAGTCTCCTACGACATCGACGCCGTGGCCCGGAAGATCAAGTCGATTCCGCAGTTGAACGACTGGCTGGCGGACCGGCTCTATGAAGGCCGCTGAATCTCGCCCGCAATCGGCGGGGCGGGAGCGCCCGGATCGGAACTTCGACCGCGTCGCCCGCGGCTGCACCTTTTTCCCTCTCGAGTACCTCTGACTCATGTCACCCAAGATCAGACGATTCGTGATTACCGCCCTCGTGCTCGCCTTCGGTGCGATCATCGTGTGGTCGGTCTTCCAGGGCGCCGGGCGGCGCGGTTCGAGCGCCTCCCGGACATCGACGCCCTCGCCCGAGCGCGCCGCCGAGGAGACGCAAGCGCCGACGGGCGAATCGGCCGAGGTTCCGTCCGGCGAACCCGACCAGGCCGGGGCCGGGCCGACGATCGGGGCGCCGCCCGACCCCGCGCCGGCGCCTTCCGGCGCGGAAGGGGGCCTGGCCGCCGGCGCGCTGCGCTTTCGCGAGCAACCGCCCGAGGCGCTCCTCCCGCTGGGAGACCTTGAGGCCGAGTCCAACACCTCGCGCCTCAGGATCGATTTCAGCCCCTACGGCGTCGGGGTGTCGCAGGTGACGCTGGCGGATTACTACCGCTCGCGCAACCGCACGCCGGAGGATCGCTACACGTACTTTGACGGCGCGTGGTCGCGCCGTCCGGTGCTCGGCCTTCGCCGCGTCTACGTCAACGGCCAGCGGGTGGACGCCTACGACGAAGCGAACGCGCTGGCGCCCACGACCTTCCGTCAGAGGGGGGCGGGCGCGTTCGAGGCCGCGATCGTTGACGACCAGGACCGGCCGGTGCTGACCATCACGCGCCGCTTCGAACTCGGTCCCAGGGAGGGACAGATCACGCTGCGGCAGAGCGTGCGCAACGAGACGGCTGAGCCGCTCGAGGTGATCGTCGAGCAGTGGGGGCCTGGCGACCTGCCCTACCTGCGGGAGGGCTACGGCGATTACCGCCGGGTGCGCTTCGGCTATCTCGATGCGCGCAGCGCCGAAGTGGTGCTCGCCTCGGAGGGCGATTTTCTTCTCGCCCGCCGCAAGGTGCTCACCCGGGCCATCAAGCGCGCCAGGGAAACCGGCGATGGACCGGACAGCAACCTCATCTGGCCCAACGAGACGAGCCGGGGCAGCAACCTCACTCTCTCGTGGGTGGCGACGACCAACCGCTACTTCGGCTTCGCCGTCCATCGGGCCGTGGACGATCCCGAGCAGAACCGCCTGCGGGCGCTCGAACAGGTGTCGCGCGTCGAGGTGTGGATCGAGTCGCGCGGCGAGACGCTCCTTTCGCAGGTTCCCGAGGAAGAAGTTGACACACGCTACCTGAACCTCAAGTTCGTCGGCGCACCGATCGCGCTCGCTCCCGGCCAGGAGCGGAAACTCGATCTCGGCGTCTACGCCGGACCGCTGCGCGGCAGCCTCCTCGCCCGCGAGCAGCCGTACCGCGCCTTCAACCTCAAGGAACTCATCGTCTATCAACTCGGCTGCGCGTGGTGCACCTTCCAGACCCTCACGCACTTCCTTCTCTGGTTCCTGCGCCTCATCGAGGGGGACGTGATCAGCCTCGGCGGGTTCGGCCTGGGCGTGCACGACTGGGGCGTGGCCATCATCATCCTCGTGCTCATCGTCCGCCTCATCCTCCACCCCCTCACCAAGAAGGGGCAGGTCTCGATGCAGCGCCTCAGCCGCAACATGGCCAAGCTGCAGCCGGAGATCAAGAAACTCCAGGAGAAGTACAAGGACAACCCCAAGAAACTCCAGCAGGAGCAGATGGCCCTCTACCGCGAGCACAACGTCAACCCCGCGGGGTGCCTGGGCATCCTGCCGATGCTCCTCCAGACGCCGATCTGGGTCGCGCTCTACGCCATGCTCTACTTCGCCATCGAGTTGCGCCAGCAGCCGGCGTTCTACGGCGTGTTCCAGTTGTTCGGCAACTGGTCCTTCCTCGCCGACCTCTCCCAGCCGGATCACTTCATCGAGTTTGCGCGGAGTTTCCGCCTGCCCCTGCTCGGCTGGGCGGTCACGGGAGTGAACCTCCTGCCGATCCTCATGGGCGTGATCTTCTTCCTCCAGCAGAAGTACCTCACGCCGCCGAATCCGAACATGACGCCGGAGATGGAGCAGCAGCAGAAGATCATGCGCATCGTCTTTCCGCTTCTCTTTCCGATCATGCTCTACACGGCGCCGAGCGGCCTGACGCTCTACATCATCACGTCGAGCACGATCGGCATCCTCGAGAGTCGCTACATCCGCGCCCACATCGACGCGCTTGATCTTGACCGCGAGGCGGCCAGGCCGGCGCCCCGCGCCGCCAAACCCGTCGCCAACCAGGCGCCGCGCCACCGGCGCGAGCGCTGAGTGCCCCCGCGCGCGGACGCGGGTGGCATCGATCGCCGCCGCTCGGGGCGGAGATCGATGGCGAGCAGGAGCGCCCGCCTGATTTACAACCGCAGACCCTTGCCCTCTGCACTGCACTCTCGCTCAGAGCCGCGAGCGTGCAGTGGCACCCTCCTGACTCACAGCCGCGCGGGTGGGATCGATCGCCGCCGCTCTGGGCGGAGATCGATGGCGAACGTGCAAGCGAGAGCCCTTGCCCTCTGCACTGCACTCTCGCTCAGAGCCGCGAGCGTGCAGTGGCACCCTCCTGATTCACAACCGCACGCGGGTGGCCTCGATCGCCGCCGCTCGGGGCGGAGATCGATGGCGAGCGTGCAAGCGAGAGCGCGAGCCCTTGCCGTCCGCACTGCACTCTCGCTCAGAGCGGCGAGCGTGCAGTGGCACCCTTCTGATTCACAACCGCACGCGGGTGGCATCGATCGCCGCCGCCTTGGGCGGAGATCGATGACGAGCGTGCAGGAGCGCCCGCCTGATTTACAACCGCAGACCCTTGCCCTCTGCACTGCACTCTCGCTCAGAGCAGCGAGCGTGCAGTGGCACCCTTCTGATTCACAACCGCACGCGGGTGGCATTGATCGCCGCCGCTCTGGGCGGAGATCGATGGCGAACGTGCAAGTACGAGCGAGAGTCCTTGCCGTCCGCACTGCACTCTCGCTCAAAGCAGCGAGCGTGCAGTGGCACCCTCTTGATTCACAGCCGCGCGGGTGGCATCGATCGCCGTCGCTCGGGGCGG
>JBDIVQ010000141.1:0-8708 GCA_039794345.1 Phycisphaerae bacterium
GCACCACTGCAGGCACAGACGCCCGGCTACGGTGATCGAGTCGACGAACACGGTGTCGTAGCGATCGAGCACGGTCGGGTCGCCGAAGCGGGCGCAGACGGCGTTCCTGCGGCTGGTGATGATGCTCATCGGCGCGGGGATGGGAGACGACTTCGGCGAAGGGGCGATGGACGACGGCGGCCTCGACCATGCCGGCGGCCTCGATCACGCCGAAGGCGCCGGCACGCACGACCATCATGCGAGCGACTCGACGAGCGCCTTCAAGGTGCTCTCGCTCCAGACGATCGCCGGCTTCGTGATGGGCTTCGGCTGGGGCGGGCTGGGAGCGCACCGCGGCCTGGGCTGGGAGCCGACGTCGAGTTTCGTCGCCGCCGTGGCCTGCGGCGTGTTCATGGTCTGGCTGCTCACGACCCTGCTCAAGTCGATCCGCCTGCTGCACGCGAGCGGCAACATCCCGATCGACGCGGCCGTCGGATGCGCCGGCCAGGTCTATACGGGGATTCCCGCCCGCGGCGCGGGGCGCGGCAAGGTGCGCCTCATCGTGGACAACCGCGCGCGCATCTTCAACGCCGTCAGCGCCGGCGAGGAACTCCCGCGCCACGCCCGCGTGCGCGTCGTCATGGTCAATCGCGACAACACCGTCACAGTGGCGCCGGATGAGAGTTGAAACGCGCCAGCGCGCGGATCGGACGCCGGGCGCGACGCCGAAGGTCGAACGTCGAAAGGTGAAGGGGCTGCCATGAACACCAGCATCGTGTTTCTCAGTGCGACGAACCCGTGGTTCCTGATCGGCGTGCCGGCGGCGGTCGTGCTGCTCGTCACCTTCTTCGCCGCCTTCCTCGCCTCGCGCTACCGGCGCTGCCCGAGCAACCGCGTGCTCGTCGTGTACGGCAAGGTGGGATCGAACCGCGCGGCGAAGTGCCTGCACGGCGGCGGCACCTTCGTCTGGCCCCTCATCCAGGACTACGCCTATCTCTCGCTCGAACCGCTCGTCATCGAGATCCCCCTCGAAGGCGCGCTGTCGCTCAACAACATCCGCGTCAACGTGCCCGCGACGTTCACCGTCGGCGTCTCGACGGACCCCGTCCTCATGAACAACGCCGCCGAGCGCCTGCTCATGCTCGACGAGCGGAAGATCCGCGACCAGGCGCAGGACATCATCCTCGGGCAGTTGCGCCTCGTGATTGCGACGCTCTCGATCGAGGAGATCAACAAAGACCGCGAGAAGTTCATGACCCTGATCAACGAGAACGTTGAGCAGGAGATCAACAAGATCGGCCTCGAACTGATCAACGTCAACATCCGCGACATCACGGATGAGAGCGGCTACATCGAGGCGATCGGGAAGCGGGCGGCGGCGGAAGCGGTGAACCGCGCCAAGGTCGAAGTGGCGCAGCAGGAGCGCGACGGCGCCACGGGCGAGGCCATCGCCGTGCGCGAGAAGATGGTCAACGTCGCCCGCGAGAGCGCCTCGGCGGCGGAGGGCAAGAAGGAAGCCGAGCGGCGTCAGCGCGTCACCCTCGCCAAACTCGAGGCCGAGTCGATCACCGGCGAAGTCGAGTCGAAGCGCGACCAGGAAATCGCCGCGGCCCAGCGCACCGCCGAGACGGTCGCGGCCCGCAAGCAGGCCGAGCAGGAGCAGCGCATCCGCGTCGCCGACGCCGAGTCCCTCGCGGTGAACGGCGAGAACGAGGCGAACGCGAAGATCGCCGACTCGAACGCGAAACTCGCAGAGATCCGCGCCGAGGCCAAGCGCCGCTCGGAAGTCGCCGCGGCCAAGGCCCTCGAGGCTGTGCTCATCGCCGAGCGCGAGCAGGAACTCGCCCGCCTTGCCAAGGAGCAACTCGCGCCTCAGGAGATCGAAAAGAAGCGCATCGAGATCGCGGCCGAAGCGGAGGCGGAGAAACTGCGGCGCGAAGCGCGCGGCAACGCCGACGCCATCCTCGCCAAGTACATCGCCGAGGCCGAAGGCATTCAGAAGGTCCTCGAAGCCAAGGCCGAGGGCTACCGTAAACTCGTCGCCGCCTGCGCCGAGAACCCGCAGGTGGCGCCGACGCTCCTGATGATCGAGCAGTTGCCCCACATCGTCGCCGAGCAGGTCAAGGCGATCCAGAACCTCCGCATCGACAAGATCACCGTCTGGGATACCGGCCGCAACGGCGGCGGGCACAACGGCACGACGGCGGATTTCCTTTCGAGCCTCATCGGCTCGCTGCCCGCGATGCACGAACTGGCGAAACAGGCCGGCGTGGAACTCCCCAGCGTCCTCGGCAAGGTCCGCGAGGGGATGGATGATCCCACCCGCCCCGCCTACGCCGACTCCCGGCGCGGCGCCACGGACGGAAGCGCGAAGACGTAGACGATGCGCTCAGGGGTCGCGGTCGCTCGTGCCGCGCCGGCGGCCGAGACAGGGCTCAATGAACGAGCATGGCCGCAGAGGAGGCGCCGATGAATTGCCCCAAATGCAATGCCGCGATGGAGAGCCTCAACTTCGAGGAGATCGAAGTCGATCGCTGCACCGCGTGCGGCGGTCTGTGGTTCGACATGCTTGAGCACGAGACGCTCAAGTCGCGCCGCGGCAGCGAGGCGATCGACACGGGCGACCCCGCCGCCGGCCGGCCGCACAACGAGCAGGGCGCGATCACCTGCCCTCGCTGCAAGGCGCGGATGGTGCGCATGGTCGATCACGCCCAGCCGCACCTCTGGTTCGAGCAGTGCTCGACCTGCGGCGGCGCGTACTTCGACGCGGGCGAGTTCAAGGACTTCAAACGCCACACCCCGGCCGACCTGATCCGCCGCTGGCGCGCGAGGGCGCGGGATTGACGGGGCAAGGACATCTGACACAGGCGACTGTCATCCGAACATCGCCACGCTCGACTCCATGGGGTTTCGGCTGCGCGACGGTGCTCCTGCTCATCGTCACGGCGGCCCTCATCTCGTATTTCTCAGTGGCTGGCTGGAACGCGCCGATGGTCGTGGTGGCGCTGGGGATCGTTGTGCTGACCATCGCATCGGGCCTTCTTGCGGTGGCCAGCATCTGGAACTCCGTCCGAGTACAGGTCATCGCAGGTGACGTGGTGATCGAGAGCGGGCCGGTCCCGTGGACGCGGCGGCGCCTCATCGAAGGCGTCACAATCGAACAGTTGTACGTGCAGCAGGCGCCGTTGGAGAGGACCTTCATTCCACACCGTGGCGGGAACTTTGATGTGCAGGCGAGACTCCGCGACGGGACGTGGATCACCGTCGTTCGCGGCTGCCGCTCCGAAGATGAAGCGCAGCGCATCGAGTTCTTCGTCGAGCGCGCTCTCAAGCGAGATGACGAGCACGGGACAGTCGAGGACGATGAACGTTCCGAAGTGTTCTCAGAATGGCGTGATGCGATCGGCCCCGCGCCCGGCTGGGTGAGGATGGAGCGTGATGGCGACGGACTGCGAATCACCTGCCGCAAGCCGCCGATGGCGATCGTGGGTCGTGCTGTCGCCCTCGGAATCGGACTGGCGCTGGGTCTCTATGTCTTCTCGCACTCAAGGGCGTCTGGCGGCCCCGCCGCGATCTGGAGCGTGATCGTGGCCATCCTGCTGGCGGCGCTCGTCAGAGAGATCCTGTGGCGTCAGGTGCTGGTCATTGGCCCGTTGCACGTCTCCACGACGACACGCGGGCTGTTCGGCGTCTCCCAGCCGGTCAGTATCCAGCGGCGCATGATCGAATCACTTGACTGCCGCAGCCGCACCATCCTGAAGCGCCGCGGAAAGTTCGGATCGCGACGCGTGCGGCGGTATGACGTCGTCGCGGTCAATGCTGAAGCAGGTTGCCTGCCGCTCGTGCACGACCTGCCCGATCGCGGGACCGCCCTTCTTGTGCTCAGGTCGCTCACGGATGCACTGGACGTACCCGCGCGGCCGTCCCATGCTGACACTTGACCGGACACCGCATCGCGCCTCTCAGAACCGCACCGTCTCCACCGCCATCTCGATCGGCGGGCCTTTGCCCGTCTGTTTCCAGAGTTCGTAGAGCGTGTCGCCCCAGTGGTCGGTGTGGTTGCCCTCGCGCAGGGCGTCGATGTAGTGGCGCGTGACGGTCTGGTAGTAGAGCGTCACCTTCGCGCCGGCGGCCCGGCGCGGGACGGGGAAGGACACGTCATCCCAGTGCTGTCCGTCGGCATAGGCGGCGCCGACGACCGGCGCGCCGCCCTCCTCGAAGCGCGCGTTGGTGAAGCCGCGCGGCGGGATGCGGTTGTCGAACTCAATGGTGTCGGCGAGGGCCATGTGCGTCGTCACGCCCGGGGGAAGGCCGGTGATCCGCGACGCCTCCGCGCTCAGACCCACGCGCATCTCGTAGACGCGGGTGGACGCCTCATCGAGATGGGCGCTGAGGGGGTCGTAATGGCCGTACTCGTCAATGAGCCTTTCCGCGGCGTTGAAGAACTGCACGTTGAGGAAGATGCGCCGGCCCTCGATGTGCCCTGTCGGGAGTTTGTGGCCCGTCTCGTTGATGACGCGGACGCCGAGTACGTCCCCATTGCGCGCCACCTCGAGTGTCGCGGCCCGCTGGAGCATCGAGATGCTCCGCGACTTCGCTTCCGCCAGCGCCTGCTTGTTCACGATGGGGTCGTTCCTGTAGTAGATGGCAATGATGTCGAGCACCCAGGTGGCCGAGCCGGCGAAGTGATGCTGCGCCACGTCGGGCCGCCACGGGCCGAAGCGGCTGGCGCGGCCGGGGTAGCGCGGCATGTGGCAGTCCTGGCAGGATTCGATCACCGTCGCGCCGGGACCGCCGAAGCGCCCCTCCATGTTCACGCCGCCGTCCGCGAACTCGCTGAGTTTCCACTCGGTGTAGGTGCGTTCGAGGGGGAACTGCGCCCAGGGATCCTCATCGGGCGTCGGCTCGCCGATGGCGTTGTAGCGGTAGGTGCCGTCGGGCTGGCGCGAGACGGCGACGTTGCCCACGTCGTGGCACGTGCCGCAGAAGTCCGATGAACGGTGGAAGGGCGAGGGCAGGAACTCGTGCATCGGCTGGGCGTCCTCGCGCGGGCCGCGGCGGCGGCCCTGCGGATCGAGCACGAACATCGCGTTGGCGTAGAACTCGGGAACCGATTGCAGGCCGTCGAGAATGGCTCGATCCTCCGGCGGGCTGATGCCGTCCTTGTAGTCCGGATCGACCATCGCATGGCAGAAGTGGCACGAGACGCCGTCGAAGTCGTAGTAGTTGAGCGAACGGCCGCTCGGATCGCTCGCGTGCCCGCTCACGAAGGACATCGGCGCGTGGCAGCGGAGGCAGTAGTAGCCGACGTTGCCGACATCCTGGTTGGCGGTAGTCAATTGCGCAAAGAAGAGGGGATCGCGCGCGGCGTGAGACATGAGCGAGCCCTGCCATGACCACGTTGCGTCCTCGCCTTCCAGATGAGTGCGGCGATTGCTCGGTCCGTGGCACTCAATGCACGCGTCCGAGGTCTTGATCACGTGCGGCTCGACGTCGCCGATCTGGGTTCCGGAGAGATGGAAGTCCTCCATCGTCATCTCGATGAGGGCGGCGACGGCGACGGTGCAGCAGACGAGTAGGGCGACAGCCGCGATGCGCGCCGTGCGCGGGCGCGCGGTTGAGTGCAGCAGGGGATGCGACATGGAACGCTCCTTCCATCGGACCGGAGTTGGGCTGGGGCCGGTCCGGAGGCCGATTGTACCGGATGAACAGATAGTGTTGTCCTGTTTATTCCTGATTTGGTGAGATCGGCGTCCGCCGGCCGGGGTCGGCGGGGCGAAAGAAGTTGTGCCGGAACGGTAAATCCTCGAGCGAACCGCTTCGCGTGCTCATCGCTCGCCGGCGGGGCCACGGCACCGGCAGGGCAAGGCCGCCGGGAAATAAAAGTAGTGACGTATCCTGTTCTGCTGGCGGTCGATTCTCACCAGCGCGAGGTCTGCCGTGTCGCCCGAATCATCCGCCCATCGAGGCCGCCGCCGCAAAGAGCGCGATATCGCTGCCGCGCCATCGAACTCCGCCGCCCGCTCGGCGGGCGCGCCGCCCCCGAGGCCGCGTTACGGCCGCTGGCGCGCGACCAGCCTGATCGCGGTCTACGCGCTCATGGCCGCGCACTTCATCCACTGGCGACTCGCGGGCACAACTCTCGCCCCCCTCGAACTCAACGAGGTCATGTACACCTTCGAGGCCGGAATCGTTACCGCGGGGTTCATCTTCATGGCCCTCGCCATCCTCTCGGTGCTCTTTTTCGGCCGCTTCTTCTGCTCGTGGGGTTGCCACATCCTCGCACTTGAAGACCTCTGCGCCTGGCTGCTCGGGCGCATCGGGATTCGGCCGCGGCCGATCCGCTCGCGCGCGCTCCTGCTCGTGCCGCCGGCGGCGGTCGCTTACATGTTCGTCTGGCCGCAGGCGGCGCGCCTCATTGATGGACGGCCGGCGCCTGCGTGGCGCATCATGTCTCCCGACGATCCCTGGGGGTCCTTCCTTACCACCGACTTCACGCGCAACCTTCCCGGGCCGTTCATCGCACTGCTCACCTTTCTGGTCTGCGGCTTCCTGATCGTGTACCTTCTCGGCTCGCGCTCCTTCTGCAAGTACGTCTGCCCCTACGGCGCCGTCTTCGCCCTCGCCGATCGCTTCGCACCGGGAAGGATCGTCCGCGTCGGCGCGGGATGCGAGGGATGCGGCGCCTGCACGGCCGCGTGCAAGTCCAACATCCTCGTTCACGAGGAGATCCGCGTCTTCGGCAAGGTGGTCAGCCCCGACTGCCTCAAGGACCTCGATTGCGTGGCCGCATGCCCGCATGAATCGCTGCGCTGGGGACTCGCGACGCCGGCGCTCTTTCAGTCGTGGCGGAAGCAGCATCGCCGGCCGCGGCGCTGGGACGTTTCACTGCGCGAGGAACTGCTCATCGCGGTCGTGTTCGTCGCTTCGCTGCTGATTCTGCGCGGACTGTACGATGCGGTGCCGTTCCTGCTCGCGCTCGGCCTGGCGGCGGTGCTGGCGTGGGGCGGAGTGCTCACGGTGCGGCTGATGCGCCAGGCGCAGGTCGATCTCGGCCCGGTCGCGCTGCGCTCGCGCGGGAGGCTCACCGTTTGCGGACGCCTGTTCGTTCTGATTGCCGCGGCGACGTTCGCCTTCATGTCTCACAGCGCCTTCATCCGCTGGCACGAATGGCGCGGCCAGGCGGCCTTTGAGCAGCTGCGCCTGGCGACCACGCGGCGCGACGCGACGCAGACTGCGGCCGCGTCAGGCGCCGTCATTCATCATCTCGGACTCTGCGATCGCTACGGCCTCTTTCACTCGGCCCTGCTCGACCAGCGCCTGGCGAGTGCGCACGAGTGGAGCGAGGACCCGCTCGGCGCCGAACCGCATTTGCGCCGCCTCATCGCCGGCAGGCCCCATGATGTCGAGCCGCGCTTGCGCCTGGCGTCGCTGCTCATCGTGGCGAACCGGCTCAATGAGTCCGGCGAGATCCTCGCCGCACTCGACCGGCTCGTCCGCTCAAGCGGAAATGCGATTGACGCGCGGACTCGGCAACGGGTGCAGGCGGCGCAGGCAAATCTCGCCCGCCTCCTGGATCGGCGCGAGAAGCACGGCGAGGCCGCGAGCGAGTTCGAACTGACTCCCTCCCGGGCGCGGCCATGAGATGGCGCGGCGATTGTCGCTCGGTTGGGCGCTACACGCCTACGCTTTGACATGCCCGACCGATCGCTGCTTGAAGTCTTTCCGACCCCTGCCGATTCACCTTTCGTCATCGAGCATATCGCCGAGGAGTTCACCAGTCTGTGCCCGAAGACGGGGCAGCCGGACTTCGGCATCATCACGCTGCGCTACGCGCCCGCCGCCGGCGGCGTGTGCGTCGAACTCAAGAGCCTTAAACTGTACTACCAGTCCTTCCGCAACGAGGGCATCTTCTACGAAGCGGTGACGAACCGCATTCGTGATGATCTTGTCGCGCTCATGAAGCCCGCGTGGCTCCAGGTCATCACCGACTGGAAGGGCCGCGGCGGCATCCGGTCGCGCATCCGCGCCGGGTACGGCGAGGTGCCGGCGGAGTGGCGCACCTGCTGATCGGCGCCGAATGAACCGCACCGGTTTGCGACCCGCGCCGCATACACTTGCCCATGGCGGCGACGCGTGAGATACAGGATCACTACTTCCGTGAGGCGAAACGGCTCGGCTACGTCGCGCGCTCGGCCTTCAAACTCAAGGAGATCCTCGAGAAAAAGCGCCTCATCAACCCCGGCGACTACGTCCTCGACCTCGGCTGCGCGCCGGGGGCGTGGCTTCAGATCGCCTGCCAGCACGTCGGCCCGGCGAGCAAGGGCGGGCTGGTGCTTGGCCTTGACCTCAAGCCCGTGCGCAGGCCGCTGCGCTTCTGCGATGAGGCGCTCCTCACGCGCGAAGGCGACGTGTTCAAGGTGACGGCGGCTGAATTGCTCGATCTCACCAACGGCAGGCACTTTGATCTGGTCCTGTCCGACATGATGGCCTCGACGAGCGGCCACCACCACAGCGATCACTACCAGTCCATCCACCTCGCGCGGCGGGCGCTCGAACTGGCGAACGACGTGCTGCGCACCGGCGGGTCGTTTGTCGTCAAGGTCTTTGAAGGCGCGGAGTATCCGGCCCTGCTGGATGAGTGCAAAGCCCGCTTCGACAAGGTCAAGGGCTTCAAGCCCAAGGCCTCGCGCAATGAATCGACGGAGATGTACATCATCGGCGAAGGC